>JAJRAB010000081.1 GCA_028683025.1 Candidatus Methanomethylicus sp.
TATGTTAACATACACTGCATTTATTATGTTATCATCCGTCGTTACTTTGACCGAGAATGATGGCGCGTGCGTAATATTTACCGTATAGCCGCCCCATATTTCCACTTCAGAAAAGTCCGAATAATTGAAGTTGGATGTAATTACCCTGCCAGATCCAATGATTGAATTTCCTCCATCTGGTCTATTTGAGGCAAGATAATATCCCGTTGCAATTAGAACTCCAGCCAGAACAATGATCGCCAAAACGAATACATTCTTACTAATGCCATTAGTCCGATAAGACATTAATCCCACCTAATCCTATTTTATTAATGGCTTCTTAAAGTAATTATTCTCTTTTATCCATTTTTAAATATGCTGATGAGGGATCGAATTTCACAGATGCCCAAATTTATTATTCACCAAGCTTCAATAACCATTAACCAAATTTTGAGGCGCTTGGTTTGAAAATGACTGAAGCCATAGGGTGTAACGGATTCCCGTGCCTGGACATAGAAAAGCATTCCTATTGCATTCCAAATATAGACCTTGATCCATCAAGAGTTAGGGCAATGATGATCTCTGAATGCTCACCTTCATTATCTTCAGACTATTTCTATTCTCCAGATTCTCTTTTTTCCAGAACAACTCTTCAAGCCTTCAGAGACTCTGGTATGGAAGTTCGCGACATCAATCAGCTTATTGATTATGGATTTTATTTCACAACCGCAGTGAAATGCGGTAAAAAAACCTATGGAATAAATTCTGCTACGATAAGGCATTGCTCATTCCTGCTCGAGGGAGAATTTAATCTATTTGAAAACTTGAAGGTAGTTATGCTGATGGGCGATGTAGCAATTAAAACTTTTAACGAAATGGCCAAACGAAAGACTGGCACAAGAGCCATTCCTGCAGGTTCAACCTATAGGTTAAGAGAAAGTACCTTCTTTTTTAATGGGCTGCGGATCTTTCCGTCCTACCTCCAAGCAGGTCCCAGCTTCTTCATTGAAAAAAGCAAGCGCAAGATGATCTCTGAAGACATCGCCAGTTGTCTTGCAATATTAAAATGACTGTGGTGAACATCGCCTTGAATCAAGTGGAGTATACGAAAAAGGCGCCAAGGAAGATTGCCCCCCTCATCCTGTTATTTCTTCTAGCTCCATCAATTGGTGAATTATTGTCGGGATCGTCACCCCCGGCGGAATTCTTCAATCCGTTTCCTCTCATACTGCTGACCTCCCTGTACGGCAGTGGGGCGATTGTTGTACGTGAATTGAAGGTTATGTGGGGTAAGGATTACCGTACCCTTCTCCTGCTTGGCGCTGCCTATGGTATTTTGGAAGAAGGTCTGATGGTGAAAAGCTTCTTCGATCCTTCTTGGATGGACCTGGGAATACTCGGAACCTTCGGCAGATATGCTGGAATAAACTGGGTCTGGACGGAAGTATTGATAATTTACCATATGGTATTCAGCATTACCATCCCCATTACTATCGCTGGGCTAGTGTTTCCAAATGTAAGGTATGAAAGATGGACTAGCAACCAAACTCTTTTCATTTTCTTAGTTCTGCTCGCTGCTGTGACTGTTTTTGGCTTCTTTTTTCTAACGCCATATCGTCCTCCAATATTGCCTTATCTGGCAGCAGCAGCTTCAATGGTTGTGCTTGGCTGCATCGCCAATAAACTTCCTATGATGAAATACCCTCCCATAACGCTTGCAAAATCTAGGGTAGCTTACCTTATTGGGTTGATCTTTGGAACCCTTTTCTTTATCCTTGACTTCGCCGGTCCCTATCTCCTCCGTAATCCGATCTTAGTTATGGTAGCGGTCTTCCTCTTCATATACATCATTTGGCACTTAATAAAACGCTATGACTGGGATAGCGCAGGTTCAGCCATGGGCAGGTGGTCAATTGTGGCTGGTTGTCTGTCTTTCATGATTACTCTTGCCTTTCTCCAGGAACTGGATACATCCCGACTTGATAATACCTCATTCATGGCTCTAACTGGGCTAGTGGCAGCTATTCTCTTGCTTCTTTTGAGGGGATATATCAAAAGGAGGTTGCCTGCTTGACGAAGGTGCACTTCCCCCTCGCCACCCTTGAGTCCATTTAAATTGATATTACCATAAGGTATAACCTGGAAGCTTTTCAAGTGCTTTCCTGAATTTTTCTGATCTAAGTTGCTCCTTGAATAATTTGACTGATTCCTTCTCCAAGCTCATCGGGTTGATAACAAAATCATACTCCTCCTCACTTAATGGAATGAAATCAAGATTATAGGCTGCAGCAACACTCCTAACCCCTACTCCTGCATCGGCTCTTCCTTGGCTTATGGCTGCTCCAACTGCCGAATGGGTCTTTGCTTCCCATCTGTAACCCCTTATCTTCATAGCGATATTGTTGAAATCGAGCCCTCTGCTAAAGGCAATTCCTTTGAGCAGGCTGTCTGTAAGGATTCTAGTACCAGATCCCCTATTTCTATTGACAAAAATTAAGTCCTTTCCCAATAGATCTTCCATGTTTTCAATATTCAAAGGGTTCCCCTTGCGAACCATTATGCCCTGTAGCCTTTTGTATCCCTTAATTAGGCAATTCAATGGAAACCCTGCTTCTTCAATAAAGCTCAAATTGTATTTCATTGAATTTTCATCCAAAAGATGGATGCCCGCTATGTCTGTCTGCCCTTGGGCAACCGCATTCAATCCTCCCAGAGAACCTATATTGGCTGTTTTAGCCCTCAAACCCCTTTCCTTAAAGAGTTGGAGAAGGAGCAGGTCGAGACCGGGGCAATGGCTGCCCATAACCGTCAGATCTGCTTTAGTGTAGCCTTCAAACATTCTAACCCTAACTGATTGACCCCGGTCTATAAATTCTGAGTCTGAATTAACTGTGATGTAGCCGTCTGCCTTGGCAAGAGTCCCGATGGCGCCCGAACTGGCAATCACAGGATATATCCCATACTTTCCGTCATTTTGAACCGCATGAACTGGTAGGTACCATCTCTTCCCTTTGGCGCCATTTACTCTCTGGGAAAGGCTGCCCTCCACGATAACTCCATCATTTAACTGCCTCCTTCCTACGCGATAAAGGAATGGTTTGACAAGCTGATCGAATATTATCAGTGCTGATACGGGATAACCTGGAAGTCCGACGATAGGCTTGGTGCCATCATAAGCGATTATGGTGGGTTTTCCTGGCTTAACCTGTAATCCATGGATCACTATGCCCGGCTCGAAAGATTCTCCTAGAACCCTGTAAACAAGGTCGCTGTCGCCAGCTGATGTCCCTCCAGATATGAGCAGGAGATCGCATTCTTGGATGGCGTTTTTAATCATGCTTTCCATATTTTCATAATTGTCTGCTGCCCTTCCATAGTATCTGGGCTTGCAGCCGCAGGTACCAACAGCTGCGATCAATGCGCTAGAATTGACATCATAGATTTTTCCATAGCTAAGTTCAGATCCTGCCTCCGCTAATTCATTCCCCGTCGATATTATGCCAACAATCGGCATTGCAATTACAGGTACATCTGCCCTCCCAATTGCTGCCAGAATGGCAATCTCCCGTGTGCCAAGGATTGCTCCTTCCCTGAGTGCCATTTCGCCAATCTGAATATCCGATCCCGCAGACGCTACATTTTCTCCGGGGGTTGTAGCTCTAAATATATTTACTACATTGCCTGCCCTTGAAGTGTATTCCACCATGACTACGGAATCAGCCCCTCGGGGCATCGGGGCACCTGTGGCTATTTCAATGCACTCTCCCGCATGGAGCTCGGTTAACTCCGAATCCCCTGCAGCAACGCTTCCTACAAACTTTAGCTCTATGGGTTGTTGATCGCTTGCCCGTTCAGTGTCACTTGATGTTAATGCAAAGCCGTCCATCTCAGCCCTATCGAATGGCGGCAGATCAACTGAAGAGAAAATGCTTTCAGCAAGCACCCTCCCCTCTGCCATTGCGAGTCCAACCATTTCCGTTATTGAGGTGACTGGCGCACTCTTGATAAGTAAGTTTCTGGCTTCCTCAATGGTTTCCAGTTTGTGAAATAACTTTCTTGAAGCTGTTTTTGTCATTTGAATCCTACCTCAAATTAACTCAACCTCAACCTCACAACCTTCTTCAAGACCCTCAAGATCTTCTTTCACAATCACAATTCCATCCGCTCTTGTTATAGAAGAAAGCATCCCCGAGCCAGTAATTGCCAAGGGTATGGCTTTCATTTGCTCATCCTCACACCTCAATTGTACTCTTAGGAAGTGGCGTATCCCAGGAGAAGTTGGTACTGCCCTGGACATTATTGCACTTACTTTTTCTCTCTCAGGTGGACGCCTTTCCAGCCAACTGTATATCAAAGGTTGAACTAAGTTCTCAAATCCAACTAACGCTGATACCGGATAGCCTGGCAAAATGAAAAGCGGCTTATTGTCTATTATTCCAAAACCTGCAGGTTTCCCTGGCTTAATTGCTAAACCATGGAAAATAATCCCTCTCTCCGAAATTGACTTGGCTGCCTCTGGAACCAAGTCCTTCCTGCCCAGGGAGGTGCCGCCGATTGTGATTATGGCATCTGCATCTGAACAGCCCAACTTTTTCAACGCTTTTGCGATATCCCCGATGCTGTCTTCAACAATGCCAAAATCAAGTATGTTGCAACCCATCTCTTTGAGCAGGCAGATTAGCATGGGTTTTGTAGAATCAAAAATACTTCCTTGGGCTAAAGTATGGGACTCTGTGATGTCTACGAGCTCTTTGCCTGTTGAAAATAGCCCAATTTTTGGTCGCTTTTTAACAACGACCGAATCACAGCCTATTGAAGCCAGAACACCAATATGCCAGGGTTTCAATAGTGTTCCTTTTGCTATGATCATTTCACCTTTTCGGAGATCTTCGCCTGAAATGGAAATATTGGCATACTTGGGAACCGCTTTGAAAAGACTAACTCTATTTCCATTTATGGATGTATCTTCAGCCATGATAACAGCGTCAGCACCATCGGGAATCTGGGCTCCTGTAAAAATTTCAATACATTCTCCCCTACTTAGTTTGCGCTGACCAGATCCAGCTTCGCTGGTCCCTATGAGTTTTAAAATTGCTGGGTTTGAATGGGATGCACTTAGGGCATCTTCTGAAATTAAGGCATAGCCATCTACTGCAGATCTGTCAAATGGCGGTACGTCCGTTCCAGAGACAATATCCCTAACGAGGATTCGTCCGTTAGCGTCAATGATGCCAACCGATTCCGAGGAAATTCCTTTTATTGAGCTGAGATCATGTATGATCTTTTGAGCCTCTTCAACCCTTGTTAATTTGCTGAATCCCTTCATTTGCCTCAACCGACATCACCAAGACAACGAATACTTGATTCTTAGTCTTTACGATCAATCTAGATCATGACTTATAATGGCTTGTGCTTTTTTAGTGAATACTAGTACCCGTAATCTCTATATGGTAATTTTAATTTACATTTCTTGTTATTGATCCGAATAACCCCTGAAAATTATATCCATGCATAATAATCAAGTTTGATGGGCTCCAATCAGCCTTTTCTTAAGTTCAAATTCACAATGATCATATTCGTTCAAAAAATGTCAGGCGATAAATTATTATTATACCATCCCTTTGTTTCTCGTAAAGGAATTTATGGAGGAAAGAGTGTGTCTGGTCAACCACCACAAGATGAAACAGTTGAATTAGTGGCAAAATATACCTATGGAACATGGCGTTTTCAAAAAGGATGGAAAAAACCGCCCCACATTGTTGATGCGGAGGGTGTATATTTCACAGATGCTTCAGGGAAAAAGTTCCTTGATTTCTCGTCGCAGCTAATGTGTTCAAACTTAGGTCATAAGAATCAGGCTCTAATAGATGCGATTGTTGAACAAGCTAAAAAGATGCCTTACATCGGTCCTGCTTACTCCATAGATATTCGGGCTCAGGTCAGTAAAGCCTTGGTCGAGGTAATGCCGAAGGGATTGGAGAAGTATTTCTATTCAACCTCAGGCACTGAGGCCAATGAAGCAGCCTTTAAAATTGTAAGGATGTATCAAAAGCCAAAGGGTGCCTATAAGATCATATCCCGTTATACCTCCTATCACGGTGCCACTGCTGGATCTATTGCAGCAACTGGCGATCCAAGAAGATGGTTCTCAGAACCAACCAGTAAAATACCTGGGGTCATCTTTGCACCTGATTGCAATTGCTACCGCTGCCCATTTAGGCAAGAATATCCGAGCTGCGGAATAACCTGTGCTGAATATGTAGATTATATGATAAAGAATGAGGCAAATGTTGCTGCTATGATAGTGGAACCTGTTGTGGGGACCAATGGAGTGCTGGTTCCAGTGAAGGAATACCTGCCCAGACTAAAACAGATATGTGAAGAAAATGATGTTATCTTCATTGCAGACGAGGTCATGGCTGGGTGGGGTCGGACAGGCAAATGGTTTGCCGTTGACAATTGGGATGTAAAGCCCGATATAATAACAACCGCAAAGGGAAGCACGGGTGCCTATACTCCGCTTGGAATAACCGCTACCACAAGGAAAATTGCAGATTACTTCGAGGACAATTACTTTGCACATGGTCATACCTACGAAGCGCATCCTCTAGCAATGTCGCCTGTGGTTGCAGCCATTAACGAGTACAAACGCATGCACTTGTTGGAAAATGCGAAAGAACTCGGTAAGCACATGTCAAAGCGCTTGAATGAACTGAAGGAACGGCACATTTCCATCGGCGATGTAAGAGGTATCGGACTCTTCTGGGCTATTGAGATTGTAAAGGACAGAAAAACAAAGAAACCATTCAATACCCGGGTGGACAAGGCAACTGGTGCCCCATTGATGGTCGATAAGGTAGCTGCTGAATTGAGCAAGAGAGGCATTATTCAATCAACTTGGATAAGCCACTTTGTTATCGCTCCACCATTGATCATTACAAAGGAGCAGCTGGATTTCGGCATCGATGCTTTTGACGAAGCATTAAGAGTTGCAGATGCCGAGGTAGAAAGGTAAGCCTTTCTCCTTTCTTTTTTTTTACTTAACCTTTATCTGTGGTCCGTTCTTGAGCTTTTGTTAGACTTACATCAGAGACGACCATGGAGGGGAGCAATACTGGCAACCTTACCTCCCACCAGTGAACCCATTTTCTATGATTGCCCATGCCTTTTACAGCGCTAAATGTTCTGAGGAGATTGTCACTTATTCTTACTCCCTTAAGAGCCCCCTTTATCTCGCCGCCCTCTACTAGAAACGTTCCGTCCCTGCATATGGTTGAAAAATCCCCTGTGCTGTAGTTCTGAAATCGTGTATACCAGTTGCTCACAGCATAAATCCCATTATTCAAAGTGGCAAACATTTCGTCCATAGAAAGTTTTCCTGAATTTATTTCCAAGTTCCATGGGACCGGAGCGATCCAGCCACCGTTGCCTGTGCTTACGGTATTGAACCTCTTGGCTGTCTCGCTGTTGTGCAGGTATGTCTTTAAAATTCCCTCTTTGACTATGACATTCCTTTTGGTTGGCGTACCCTCATCATCGAAAGCCCTTGAATTTATCATTTCTGGGTTTGATCCATCATCGATTATTGTAACATCGGAAGAAGTTACCTTTTTGCCCAGTTTATTTGCTAAGCAGGAGGTTCCAGATTCCACACTAAATGCTGAACTTGCATGCCCAATGCTTTCCAAAAGATTTGCAGCAATTATTTGCCCGAACAGGACATCATGTTTTCCCTCGGACCATTTTGCCAATCTAGTTCCTTCCTTTGAAA
>JAJRAB010000023.1 GCA_028683025.1 Candidatus Methanomethylicus sp.
CCCGGGAACAGCCGTGCTTGGGAACAACATCGTCTTCGCCCTGGACCCGTATACGGGAAGGGGCTCTTTGCCGTCCCCCCATTCCATGCTCGGCTCCAATGTCGTTACCTCCATATGGCAGGATGTGTATGGTCTCCCCGTGGGGCAGTACATGGGCACCTTTGCGGCCCAGCTGGATGAGATGGCGTTCAACCTTATGGCAAGCACCATATTCCAGTACTTGTCAGGCTCTGACCTGATGTTCCTGCAGTTCGCCGACGCGGCGCTCGACCCTGCCATGATTGTCGTGGCTGCGGAGTTGGCCCACTTCGGGAGGCACTTCTCCAACAACTTCGACCAGATCCTGCCCACCAAGGAAAACCTGGCGCTGGGGCTGCAGAAGGAGTTCGGGCCCACGGGCGAGGGCTGGATGACCACCGACTTCAACATGGCTAAGATCGAGTCATTCTATAAGACCATCAGCCTGGACACGAGGGGATTCGACGTTTGGCTGAAGGAGGGAGCCCAACTGTGGACCCACGACCTCTGCCGGGAGAAGCTGAAGGAATACGAGCAGCACGAGCCGGCGCCACTCCCCCAGGATATGAAGGAGCGCATGGATGCCATCGTCAAGGAAGGTACAGATCTGCTGAAGAGACAGGACGGTGGAGCACCGACCCACAGCGCCAAGCCGCTTTAGTTGAAATTTTTCATAATGGAAGCCCCAGATTGGGGCATCCCTCTCTTTTTTACCAAGACACCGCAGCCTCCAGCAGATGAGCGAAGTTCCATGCCAAGTTGTTGGTAGCAAATCAATATCCCTGTGAATATTGGCCCAATATGTTGTGGCTGCAGCTATAGGTTTTAAACAAAGTTTGATGCTCGAATCAAATTCGACAAGAATTATCCCGATTCTTGCAACAGAGGAGAGTCTATCAGGTTAATAGGCAGCTTGACTATGATATTGTTGCCGCAGTTGAGACCGAAAAGGGCCTGCAACAGCGACTAATTGAAACTTTGGGCTGAACGACCGTAAGGAAGGGAAGCCTATAGGGATCGTTAGGAGCAAAGGGCAGGGTGCAGCAACGGGGCGATCCAGGGCGCTTGGATAAAATCGGGCGTCACGGCCGAGGCGAGTTACTGCAAGTGAATAGTGGAATAAGGGATCCAACCATGGAACGGGTTCTGGAAGACGCTATTCTCCCTGAAATTCGGTCTCTGCTGTGGTGCTTTTAATTTGTATCATCAGACTAACTCTGAGGCATAATTAATAATGATAATTTACTGGGGCAGGTTTAAAAGAGCGGCGCGCAACTATAAGCCGGGATTAAACTGATTTTTATGGCCGAAGATGAAGACCGAAGATGTAAAGATTTGATAGCGGAGATATACCCTGAGAGAAGGACTAGGCGCATATACATTACAGAGTATACCTGCCCCAAGCACTTTGGATATACTTACACAAAGTATAGAATGTGCCCAAGGTGTCGGCATGAAAAAGAAGAAGCTGTCAAACGCCAAGATGGTAACGAGAAAAGCTCCATAGCACAGCTCTGATATATTCGCTTTCGCTATACTGTAATATAGAATTAAAGAAAGAAGCAGTTGTTTTCTCTCTTGGGATGGAAGCATTCCTGGAAAGTTGAAAGTAGGAAAGTTATAGATATTAAGGGAGAGGCATTAAATGGATGTGGCGAATTTTTGTGCCTTCCTACAAATGCAAGGATATCGGAATGAATTGCCCATTCGAAGCTACTGCCAAAACAAGCGCTGAGTTAATGAAGCTAATCATGGCGCATGCGAAAAAGGAACATCACATGAAGGCATTGCCACATGACACTATGGAAAAAATAAAAAAAATTATAAAGCCATAGTTTTCCCGGCCGCTGATCAGCTGCTTATTTCAAAAATGCAGGAGTCATTGTTCATGGGGCAACTCTGGCGAATGCATGGCAGTCTGATAAAATGGACCCATTCTTTTTACCATCATTTTGGACTTGCTTTCTGAGTAAATGCATAGAAGACCGCAGGCTCATTGCCTACAACCCAGCCGTCATGGCCTGGTGGGATATCAGCCACATCGCCTGGGCCGTATTCGATCTCTTGGCCATCGCCTGCCTTCACTCTGACCCTCCCTGCAACCCAAATCCCAAAATGGTGAGCTTGGCAGGTCTCTGTCTTGGCAATAGGTTTGATGTCTTTGGACCACCGCCAACCAGGCTGATAAGTCTGCTTTGACACTAACAGGTCACCCATTCTAATGTTTTCTACCCTTAAATTTGGATAAGTCTGGATCTCATCAGGTTTCTGAAAATTCTTTTTCTGAAGTGTCATTCGGTTTCACCTTAAAAATAAACGATCTGCTGGGGTATCCTCTCTGGGGGCTTCTAATAAGACTCATTATTACGAATTAGTAATTCTAGCTATCGTACCTTAATCCTATAGCTAAAGAGATAATTATTGCTGGATTTAGTACTTATTTAGCGAATTGTCATCTTTTAACCACAGATCTGCTTTTACATTATTTAGGAGTAAGCGAAATGGCGAAATTTAGGTGCACGGTGTGTAACTATGTTTATGATGAAAGCAAGGAAGGTGTCCTCTTTTCATCTTTGCCAACCGATTGGAGATGCCCCGTCTGTGGAGCTACCAAAGATGCCTTCATAAGGCTTTCAGAAGTGGCCGACCAATCGCAAGTTTCTGGGGAAATGAAGTCTGTCTCCGAAATTCTAGTCAGCCAAATGGCAGAATGGGGTGTAAGGTATGTATTTGGAATGCCGGGCACCTCCTCATTAGGGATTGTTGACGCTGTGAGAAAGGACAACAGACTGAAATATGTCCAGGTAAGGCACGAACAGACCGCTGCTTTCATGGCATCTGCCTATGGGAAACTGACTGGCCATGTAGCTGCTTGCTTGACGATTGCAGGACCAGGCGCTACAAACCTCTCCACAGGATTGTTTGATGCAAAGCTGGACCACTCACCTGTATTAGCACTGACAGGGCTAGTGGAGAGGGCGGTTATGGGGCTCGGGACACCCCAAGAGATTGACCAGCATTCTTTTTTCGAGCCGATCAGCGTTTTCAATGGAATACTGATGTCGGCAGAGCAAGCCACAACCCTTGTTATGCTGGCATTGAAACACGCAATCGTCGAGAAGGGCGTTTCGCACCTTAGTATCCCCAACGATGTCCAAAAGCTACCCTATTCCTCAAAAATAATCAACTTTGAGGGCAGGATTCCCAATATGGCCGTATCCCCTCCTGAATTTTTAATGAAGGGAGCAGCCCTTGCCATAGATCAGGCTTGCAGACCCGTAATTATAGCTGGCTTTGGGGCAATGGGCTGCCAGCCTGCCCTGACAAGGTTATCTCAAAAGATATCAGCACCCATAGCTACAACTTTCAGGGCAAAGGGGCTGATCGATGAGCACAGCGCCCTAAGCATTGGATGCCATGGCTCCATTGGCTCCACTGCAGCAGCGAAGCTTGTGAGGGAATCTGACCTGCTAATTGTTGTGGGCTCATCGTTCTCGAGCCTGACCCAGATTCCTGAGCGGAGGATTGTACAGGTTGACCTCAATCCGTTGATGATCGCAAAGAGATATGCTTCCGAGGTGGGCCTTGTGGGAAACTCCATCGAAGTTATCCCAAGGCTTGAATCTCTTGTCAAGGGAGTTGAGAAACCGGACTACCTTGGGGAAATAGCCAAGCTGAAATTGGATTGGTTGAGGCTACTCTCAAGAGAGACCACTAACTCAGGAAAACCCATCCGTCCGCCCTACATAATCAAAGTGCTTAACGAAAAACTACCTTCAAATGCCGTGATCAGCCTAGATGTGGGTGAGCATTGCTGGTGGTTTGGCAGGAATTTTATGATGAGCGGCTCCCAGAAATTGACCTTCTCGGCCAATCTTGGCTCAATGGGAAGCGGATTGCCGGGTGCTATGGCTGCTTCTATCGCCTTCCCAGAAAGGCAGACAATATGCATAACGGGTGATGGAGGGTTTGCCCTTGTGATGGGCGACTTTTTAACAGCAGTGAAAAACCAGATGCCGATCAAGGTCTTTCTCTTCAACAATGGCCAGCTTGGGATGATAATGCAAGAGCAGAAGATTGAGGGTTATCCAATCTGGCAGACCGACTTGCAGAACTGCGCCTATGCAGAGTTTGCAAAGAGCTGCGGGGCAGAGGGGATTAGGGTGGAGGATCCAGACCAGCTGGCGGGTGCCGTTGATAAGGCTCTTGATATTACCGGACCTGTTCTTGTTGACATCTTGACCGATCCAAGAAGAATTGCCTGATCGCCACTAATTGATCCCTGAATTACTGGTGATTTGGGAGTTTGGTTCGAGACTGTTCGCTTCCTCACCTTAAGTCAAGCTAAAAGACCTCGTAAATGGCAAAATATCCAAAATGGTGATTATTATCAATTGTTACAAAATAGTTGACTTTAATAATAAAAAATATTAAATTTTCAGGGTTTTTTACACTTAGGTGGTATTTTTACCATCAGAAACTGAAAAAAGGATGTAGAGTCTAAAAAGAAGGCAATAACCCCATCAAAACCAAGGCAGAGACCAGCTGCAATGATGCCATACCGGAACCAAGATTTATGGGATGATTTCGATAGAATATTTGAGAATTTTAGAAACGGCTTTGAGGATCTCCTGGTACCCTATTGGGCTGAATTGCCAGTAATGCCTGCCATTGAAGCAAGGATGCCTCTCGTCAATCTGGAAGATCGGGGTAAGGGCTATCTCCTCACCGCAGAGATACCTAGCTTTAAAAAAGAGGACGTGGAACTCCAGGTTGTTGATAACAGCATAGAGATAAGCGCAAGTGTAGGTTGGAAATACGATGAGAAATCAAAGGAATGCATCTGCTCCGAGAGGAGATGCAATTCATTCTACCGCAGAGTAGATCTCCCCGAGAAGAGAAACCCTGATGATGTTAAAGCTGAGCTTAGGGATGGAGTCCTTGAAATAACCCTTCCTAAGAATGAACCAATAGAAAAGAAGAAAGTGGCTTTAAAGTAGCGTCCATTTTTCTTTTTTCCCCACTTTTTTTAATTGATATTTTTCGCATTTATGATGATGTTGTATTTGCTTCAACTCTGATAATTCAGATTGCAACCTAGATGCTTCTTTTATTATATGGCAAATTATCACTTGCTAATTGGAATTCAAAGCCCATTACCTTACCCTGGCTGCATCCAAAAACTCGGCTAAGCGATTCATCTCTTTGATGAATATTTCTTTACGTGAGAACGCGTAGCATTTGTAATATTTTAGGAAAAGCTCCTCTTTGTACTGAATTGCTTCATATAGGCTATTGAAATTTTGATGATCCGGCAAATATTCACACTCTATATTCAGAACACCCCTACCGATTAATTGATTGTTAAGTGGGGATCCCCCTAACCCATTCATTCATGGCTTGAGTTGTAAGGTTGAGCGGAGATTTAATGAGTTTGGACATGCATGGCCGCCTGCACTTGGCGTAGACACAGAAAAGTGGGGAATCTGGTACGCCAATTGTACTCATTAGCTTTGAGACAAAGCCCCTTAGGGACCGCACATTATTGGCAGAGATTACTAACGAATAATAGCTTTCACCCTCAAAGCATTTCCGCTCAACCGTTACATTTACGTCATGGGATTTGGCAAGAGTTGAAATGAACATTAGCCGCCTATCCCAATTGTCCCCCTCATCCACATACTGCATTGTTGCTTCAATGCACCCCAATTTCTTCACCCTATCCTTAGTCTATATTTGATATAGACTAAATAAATATTTAAATATGTTCTTTTTAATAATCGGGTTATATTGGAAGGTCAAAAAAATTTTTTTGCTCCGTCTTTGACCTTTATTGCCTGCTCAGAATATTCGTTATCGCTTCTAGCAGCTTCGCGGATGTAAATGGCTTTGTTATGAATGCATCCAATTCGTTCCCCAATGACTTGTATTTCTCAGTCCCTGCCAATCCACTCATGCCTATGATTTTAATTGAGGGCTGTATTTTTCGTAATGAAACTAGGGTATCTTCGCCGCTCATTATTGGCATGATCATGTCAAGTATGATCAATTTAATGGAATTCACATTTTCCATGAGCATTTTAATGGCCTCTGCGCCATCACATGCCTCTAGGATCCTATAGTTGTTCTTTTCCAAAATGGTTTTTATTAGGCTCCTGATTAATTCTTCATCATCAACAACCAAAATTGTTTGGCCATTGCCCCCGTTTGGAGTTTCAGGGGGAACTACAATTTTTTGGCCTTGGACGTTCCTGACCGCTGGCAGGTATATCTGGAACGATGCCCCCTCGCCTTCTTTACTCTTTATGCCTATGAAGCCGCCATGGCTTTTCACAATCGATCTTGCGGTTGCAAGCCCCAGACCCGAACCCTCACCTGGTTTCTTGGTTGAAAAAAAGGGCTCAAAAATCCTCTCCATTACCTCTGGAGTTATCCCAGCACCAGTGTCGGATACTTCAATGCACACATATTCTCCTATTTTTGCGTCAGCTATTGCCTTTACATCACTCTCTCCCATTGAAACATTTGACGCGCTTATAGTTAGTTTCCCGCCATTGGGCATGGCATCCCGCGCGTTGATGCCTATGTTCAGTAGGACTTGATGCAGTTGCGTACTATCCCCTTCTATGCCTGACACATTTTTCGCAATCTTTGTTTCGACGCTTATGGATTTGGGGAATGTTTCCTTGATGACTTTAACGATTTCATTTACAACCTCTGCTGCTTTCAGCGGATTTCGGTCTACTTCAACTCCCTTGGCATAAACAAGCATCTGCTTTGTAAGATCTGATGCCCGCTGGAGGTTCTTCTGTAGGGAATTGATTAACTCCTGATCTTTTTCATCTGGAAGCTTTAGGCTCAGAATGTCCAATCCCATCACGATTGGGGTCAAAATGTTTCTCATATCGTGGGCAATCCCGCTTGATAGGGTGCCAATGCTCTCCAAGCGTTGGGCTCGGAGGTATTGGCTTTCAAGGGTCTTCTTCTCGGTAATGTCGGTATTAATGCCCATAATTATTATTGGCTCGTTGCCTTCCTTAGCCAAAGACCACCTGCTTTCTACCATGATTACGCTGCCGTCCCGTCTCCTTTGGCTAATCTCTCCCATCCATTTTCCGGTGCTCTTTATCTTTTCCATAGCATACGCTATTATTTTTGGATCATTTTTCAAGACTTCAGCCGCGTCCTTCCCAAGGACTTCTTCGCTCTTCCATCCGTACAGCCTTTCCGCACCCTTGTTCCAATAGAGTACGCGATTTTCCAAATCAAAGAGAATAAATGCATCATTGGCATTGTCAAGGAGGTCCGCTTGTTCCCGGATCTTCATTTCGGCCTTTTTACTCTCTGTTATGTCCCTTGCTGCAGCGAAGACGCCTTGCACATTGCCTGCCTTGTCCCTGTAAAGGGATGCATTGTACAAAACGTCATGGGTTTTTCCAGAAATGTGCTTTATTTCCAACGGGTAATTCTTCACTATCCCATCGGCAAATACTTTCTTGTAGCCTGCCCTTGCCTTCTCCGGTTCGGTGAAATAGTTGCTGAAATCGCTGCCAATTAGTTTCTCCCTTGTGCGGCCTATTATGACCTCAGTGGCTTTATTGACATCCGTGATTTTACCATCAACATTGATGGTGACCAGAGGGTCAGGGCTGACCTCTATGAGGTTTCGCGTGTAATAGGAGGTCTCTTCCAGAATCTTGCTTTTGCTCAAGGCATCCTCAGTTTCCCTGCGCTCAGTAATGTCAAAGCAGATGCCAGACATGCGAAGTGGTTTGTTTTCTTCATCAAATATTGTATTACCCCGGGATTTTATCCATCGAACCTTGCCTGAAGGGAGCTTTATCCGGTACTCGCTGTCAAGTTGCATCCTCTTTTCCATCGCCTCGCGGATCCGATCTTCTGCAATCTTTTTATCATCCGGATGAAGCACACTTCTCCAGGAGTCGAAGCTGGCGTTTACCCTGATGGGATCGAGTCCAAATATGCGGAAGAGTTCCTCAGACCACTTGATCTTATCACTGGCTATTTCCCAATCCCATGTGCCCACGCCTGCCAAGGTCTGTGCAAGCTTTAGCCGTTTCTCGCTCTCACGCAGGGCATCTTCGGCCAGGTGGCGATTAGTAACATCAAGGGTCATGCTTACCAACGCTACGACCTTGCCGTCAAGTATGAGGGGCGACATATGCCAATTGAACCAGGATTGGTTCGGCGGGTTGCTCTTGTAGGGGAAGTCAAGAAAACTCTTTGGCTGTTTGGTGCGGGCTACTTCATCGAAGACTGCAACGACCCCCTCTGCCTCGACCGCTGTAGCGTAATCATAGATGTTGAGCCCCACCATTCCCTTGCTGTAGAACGGCTCGGCAAACAACTCCTGATAATAACGGTTGTGTGCCAGGACTTTGTAGGGTGGGGTGGCATCAAATAAGACAAGACCTGCCGGAGTATTCTCGAGAAGGGTCTGGATCTCCACCTGCTTTCTGCGCAAATCCTCTTCAACTTTTCTGTGCGCTGTAGTGTCTGAAACAAAATATGCGAATTGCGGATTCCCGTCGCTTGAGGTTCCAAGATAGGTCACGGTTGCGTTCAACCATGAGTCTTTTGATCCTTGCCGATCCAGATATTCAAAAGTGACTGGCTGGCCATTGTGACGGCTTTGCCTATAGTGCTCAAGCCATATTTTTATACGCTCAGCTGGTTCCCCCAACTCAGAACTCAACTTACCCTCTAAATCCTGTTGCTTATGATCTATGTATGAAGCCGTTACCAAGTTGTCTTTAATATGTCTGATATCTTTGTCATCAACAACTTCAACAATTCCGCGCATAAGTCCTGGGCTATCGAAGAAACTGCGCAGCAAAGCTTCATTGCTCTTCAATTTTTCTTCGGATTGCTTGCGCTCGTTAATGTTCTGAAATATTGTTACGAAGTAGCCTTTTCGCGGACAATATGCCGATACCGAGTACCATTGTCCCAGAGGTTTGGCATAGTTCTCAAAATTGATAGACTTACCAGTCAATGCCACATTCCCATATGTTTCTATCCATTTGGCAGGGTCATTCTCGATTCCCGGTAACACTTTCGTAGCCCTCTTGCCAATAACATCTCCTCTTTTCAGTCCAGTCTGCTTCTCGAATGCATCATTCACATCAAGGAAAACATAATCCACGGGCTTGCCTTTATAATCAGTCAGAATACGTTGGTAAGCGATACCATTTAATGCCTGGGAAAAAAGATCTGGAATCCGCCTTTCTGCATTCTTGAAGGCCATGCCCCATCTCTCTTCGATTGGGTCGATACCTATGGTATCGAAAGTTTTAACCCTCCTAATAGCCAAAAGGGCCATCAGGAAATACAGGCTGGCTATCATTTGGGAAAGCCTTGCTAGCCAGTTGAAGGGAGCGTTAGGTACAATATATGCCGCTGTTCCATAAAGGGCAAGCGCGAATAGGGCAAGTCCCAATGAGTACCAATATAGTGTCAGAGACTTGGTCCTTCTATATTGAAATACAAGCATAAGGCTGCTGGAGGCATACAATAGAATCGTTGAGCCTAGAACCCACTGTCTAGTAAGGGTTGGCCCTGAAGAAGTGAAAAATGCAGGGCCATGCCCCAGAAGGATAAGTCCGAAGCCTATTCCTAGAGAAGCAAATGCAACCAAATAGCCAATGAGAAGGTTTTTTTTTCTTAGCGAAGGTCCATTGGGGATTGCATCAATTGACAGTATGAATGCACTCAAGAACTGCAACATTCCTGAAAGAAAAATACCCGTATTATGAACGGCTACTGCATAGTTATAATCAGAATACGCTTGAGATACCAAGGGGGCAGAGAATGTTGTCAGCCCCACCACAGCCGTTGCCATGCCTAAAAAAAGGAGATTAATTGAACCATTGGCTAAGTAGCTTTTTGCAGAAATGCCCGCAATGATAAAACCAACCAACGTAAGGAAGCTGAAGTTCAAGACCAATAGCAATGTTGGGGACTCAAATACAGGGCTTTCGCCAAAATTGAAAACTGATAGCATTGTTACTAGAATTAACAGCACAATGAAAGCAAAAAGACCTGTCTTATTTAGGTCCAATCTTGACTCCCCAGAACCCAAGCAAGTGAGAATTAATAGAACCTATTGAAGCCGTGCTTATTAAAGTGTGGAGTTAAAAGTCTGACCCCGCCATTTAGCTGTTTTGATGTTTATTAAAAATAATTATTAATTATTAATTATTAATATAAATCATAACTTAAATTTAAAAGACAGTATCAATGTATATTTTCATGTGAAACTTGAAACAAAATAGATATGGAGATGTGATTGCAATGGAAATGAGCAGGATAATTAACTGTAACATGATCAACTGCGTCTACAACAAGGGCAATTGCTGCCGCACACCCGCCATAACCGTAGGCCCTCATGCGGAATGCAATACATACTCCCACGCAAGTGGCAAAGGCGGATTCGAAGATGTGACCGGAGGAGTAGGGGCTTGTTTGGATACTACTTGCATGTTTAATGAAAAACTCGAATGCAATGCCAGTGCGATATGTGTTGGGATACATGATCGCCACCCTGACTGCGAGACCTATCAACTGAAAGGCTGATGAAATCTCAACATTCTTTCACTTTATTATATCCAACACTTTCTTTACCATTTGGAAAAAAAGAAGACTGCAAGCGCTCCAGGAAATATGTTTTCACACACGGAGCAAGCTTGTAGCTTTTCTGTATGGGGAATTTATCAATGATTTAGGCAATGTGAGAGTGAAGCCATCCCGATTTTTTGTGAAAAATTCTTCAGATATTTCTCTCCCAAACATGCCGTTGTAACCCCCAATGACATACTGAATCAAAATGTCATTCCATGTTTCCCCTAATCCATGGAATATCCAAATCTGGGTTTTGTTTTCATCGTTGTTCTCCTTGCACTTGCAGTAGTGAGGACCATTGAATAAATCCTTTAGGATGGAAATGAATGCATTATAGTCCCCATTTAAATTCTTTATAAAATTCCACTTCTTGAAGGCATTATCCCCAGCAACCCTGATCTCTTCATCTGAGTATTCGCCTGCCCTTATCAACTCCTTGGCAATAGCCTGATCCATGCGGATAAGGCCTATGTCCTCAGCCATATAGCTAAAGTTGACAAAATCAACCAACATATTGCCAATAATTGCATTAACTGATGTCTTTCTCTGGATGGCTATATCCTGAAGTGCCTTAATCACCCTCTCATCAATTGAAAAACTCCTAATAACTTTACTTCCGTTTGGCGGCTTATCATATAATTGCTTATACACTCTATCTCCTCCCAATTTTTTGCTATGCTGATTGACGAATCAAAGTGTAGTATAGACGTGATATATACTATAATGCACAGACTTAAATATTTATTTAATCTGTACTAAATATAGATGAACATTGCATGCCATTTGAGTTTAAGGTGAAACTGAACAAGATGAAATATTCGCTTTGGTTTGTTGTGCCCAAGCAGGTTACTGATTATCTGGATTTGGAAGCTGGCGACACGTTGGCCATCGCAGTTTCGGACCACGCGATGACCGTAAGAAAAGTGTCAGCCACGACTGGAGCAGTTAAAGAAGTCCAAAAAGAATCGGTAGAAGAGGTTTTGGAGGAGCCAGAGATTAATATGGCCCCCAAGGCTTCTGATAACCGCCAGTTAAAGACAAACAAAATCTTCAGATCCAAATTTAAGTAGTTCGTTTCAAATCCTCTTTTGAGGACCTGCTTTGAAATTTGTAGGGGCAAAGGCAAGTTAAAGCAGCGCCCAAACCCTTTCCTTTGGGTAAAAAAGCGAAATCACCTCTTCATTGTAGTCTGAGGGAGGAAAGATTAATTTATTTTTACAGTCACAGTATATTCAAATTGTTTTTGGAGCTCCCTATGCCCAACAAAGAGAATAAGAAGATTCTTGTGGTAGACGATGATGAAAACATTGTCTGGGCAGTCAATGCGCTTTTAACCATGAAAGGCTACGAGGTTGATCTTTCAAAGACAGGCGCAGATGCAATAAGCAAATCCAAAGATAAACTGTATGATTTGGCAATAATCGACATCAAGCTGCCTGATATGGATGGAATAGCACTTCTGAACATTTTCAAAGATGGCTTCCCCCAGATGCGCAAGATAATAATGACAGGCCATGCTACAAAAGACAATGCCATAAATGCGCTAAACCAGGGCGCAGATTTTTTCCTAACAAAACCGGTCCGACTGCAGGAGTTTATGGATGTTATCGTAACTCAGCTCCAAAAAAAACATAAGGTGTCAACTTTGCCGCCAAAAGAAGGACCTTCTGTTTAAGCCAAGAAGCGGTAATATCCATTTACCCAATTAGAGCCTAGACTTGGAAACTAAGAAATGTCGAACCAACAAACCATTACTGCACGACCAGGTCAACCAGAGTGGAAAAAATGGATTTGGGATGAGTTTCAAAGAATAATGCCAACGGGTCATTCCATGGACGGCGTGATTAGGCCAAATGGGTTTCCCTCGGGATCTTCCACAATGGCAATCCAGCCAACTTTGGGTATGTGCTGTTTCTGCATTAGGATTCTCCCCCCTTCCTTTGTCACACGGGTTGTGTAGGTATCAACATCCTCGACGCTTATGTAATTGACCGGAGTGGCATTCGCCTGTTCAGGTATCCTCTGGAAGATGCCTCCATTGA
>JAJRAB010000090.1 GCA_028683025.1 Candidatus Methanomethylicus sp.
GTTTATCTCTTTACATCCTTTATCGCTGGATCCCGCTATGAATTAACTCAAATAATTCGTCAGCCAATTCTGAATTGAGATTTTCCAGTATCCGATACTGTTCAATAGACATATTCCTTCTTTTCGTCTTTAAATAGATCTCCCCGAGATTATAGTGGGCTTGGGCAAAGTCTGGTTTAATTCGAATCGCCTCCTTGTATGCCTCAATGGCCTCCTTCTGACGACCTAACTCACCATAGGAATATCCGAGGTTGAGAAAAGCGTCAGCGTCGCCTGGTTCAATCCGAACAGCTTTTCTGAAGGCTTGGATAGCTTCATTATAATTACCTAATCGAATGTAGGAAACTCCAAGGCTATAATAAAGATTGGAAGATTCTGGCTCCAATCGAATGGCTTCCTTGTATGATTTAATGGCCTCGTCGTTACGGGACAATCTTGCAAAAGCTTTTCCAAGATAGAAATGGGCCATGGAATTGCGCGGATTTATTCTGATTCTCCATTTTAGGGAGTTAATTAGTTCCTCAGAGCGACCATTTAGGAGGAGTTCAAGCCACTTTAGTTCGTCCCTGTTTACCAATTCAAGAAGTTCACGAGGCTTCGCTTGAGCACTTGAAAGAAGACTTTTGACTCTATCAGCAGAGATGGCGAAATTCCGATCTTGACCTTCAACATGACCTACAACAACTCCAATTACTTCTCCTTGCATATTAAGGACAGGGCTTCCGCTCGAACCTGCCGATATAGGGGCAGTATGCAGAATAATCTTTCCAACATCGGGTACATTTCTAACTTCCGAAACAATCCCTTTTGATACTATTCTCTCGTGCCCCAACGGATTTCCAATAACAGCTATTGGTTGCCCACTTTCAACTTCTCTATCCGTAATGTCAAGGGTTGGGAAAGAAATCCCCTTATCTTCAAGCACTAAAATAGCTAAATCCCCAATGATGTCTTCCGAAAGCAGACCCCTAACGGGTAAAAATTCCCCGTTTGAAAGTTTTACCACTGCCCTTGCCCTGCCATCTATAACATGATGATTAGTAACCAATAACCCTTCTTCTTTGACAAAGAATCCTGTCCCTGAACCTCTCCATTTACCTTCCTTATTGAATACATTTACAACAACAATAGAAGGAATGGCTTTTTTTATTAGGGCCGAATACTCCGCCTGTGCACAGACAGCAGAAGGGTGAGTCAAAGAGAGATTACTGAACGCCCAAATAAGGGTGATTCCAACGAAGCGACTAAATCTGTCTGGTAATCGTATCATCCATCAGTCCTTCGGAAGGGCTTTCAGATATCAAAGCGGGGGATTGCAGTTGGAATGTACACTGTTTTGCCGAATCTGTAAAGTATTTATTGCAAGGATTTATTACAAAGAAGAAGTCCTTAAGAGGAGTTATGGCTCTACCTTTTGGAAGAATGATCGGATGTTTGAAAAGCGCAGGGGTTATGGTAGACTAAGTCATAGTAGTGGAATAGAACTTTCGAACCTTCACCGCTCGTGTGAGACTGAGGTAATGGACTGCTGAGAGAAATGATGGAACAAAGGACACCGGCACCTTTGGTCGAGAAAATCATGACTCAATTCGCTCGCCTGACCGGCCTGTCGCCAACAAGCACGGTGCCGCGACGCTACTTATGGACCGATGCTTTCGCGGTCTGTAACTTTCTTGGCCTCTATCAGGAGACCGGGGACAGGAAATTCAAGGATCTGGCACTGCGGCTCGTCGATCAGGTACACAGCGTGCTCGGACGGCACCGGCGCGACGACTACCGAACCGGTTGGATCAGCGGCTTGGATGAGGAGGAGGGGAAACTACATCCCACCCAAGGGGGATTGAGGATAGGCAAGCAACTGAAGGAACGGAGCCCTGGGGATCCTATCAACGAACGTTTGGAATGGGATCGGGATGGGCAGTATTATCATTATTTGGCGAAGTGGATGCATGCCCTCAACCGTGTCACCAAGGTCACCGGAGATTTTACCTACAACAGATGGGCAATAGAGTTGGCGAGAACGGCCCATGCCAAATTTGTCTACGCGCCGAGTTCTGGCAGTCAGAAGCGGATGTACTGGAAGATGAGCATAGATCTCTCTTACCCCCTCGTGCCAACCATGGGACTTCATGACCCTCTCGATGGGCTCGTTACCTACAGCCAGCTTCATGCAACGGCCGCCGAGACTCCTGAACAGTCGACAGCGGATCTGGAAGCTGAGATTGCCGATGTGACCGATCTATGTAAAGGGAAAAGCTGGGCCACTGATGATCCCCTTGGCATCGGGAGCCTCCTGTCCGATGCCTTCCGAGTGGCGCAGCTGATCGTGAAAGGTTATTTCGCGGGGACGGGACTGCTTGGCGATTTGGTGGACGCTTCGCTGGTAGGCCTTGAGGCATTCGCCAAAGAAGATTCTTTGGACCTCTCTGCTAATTATCGTCTTGCCTTTCGGGAACTGGGGTTGTCGATCGGGTTGGGAGCGTTGGACAGGCTACCGGCACTGATTGAGCGAAATGCCCCCCCATTTGTCAAAGAGCATGCCCTGAGGGTGCGGATTAATGCCCTGAAGAATTATGAGGCGCTCAAAGACGTCATCGACAAGTTCTGGCTTCAGGACTGGAACCAAGAGGCTCAAAGCTGGATAGCGCATCGCGACATTAACATGGTGATGCTTGCAACCAGCCTCTCTCCGGATGGATATCTGAGGCTTTAGCCGTGCGTGATTCTCATGGTATCAGTTTGAAAGTAGAGCCGAGTGCTTAAGAGTTATCACGGTTTATGGTATGATGCCCACGAAGAAGGTGACGTCTATGAGACTCTATCTGGTGCAGCACGGAGAGGCCAAGCTTGAGGCGGAAGATCCAGAACGTTCGCTAACGTTCAGGGGAGAAGAGGAGACCAGGAAGATCTCCGACGCCGCAAAAAGGCTGGACATTCGTCCTTCAAGGGTCTATCACAGCGGGAAGAAGAGGGCCGAGCAGACCGCTGGGATCATTGCGAGGGCTTTAGATCTGTCTGCTCAGCCTGGCCAAGGGCTCAATCCAAACGATGACGTTCGTCCGTGGATCGAACGGATATCCAGAGA
>JAJRAB010000073.1 GCA_028683025.1 Candidatus Methanomethylicus sp.
ATCATTTTTATCGACTCAACTGCCAGATGAGCGCTTGTAAAATCAAGTATCCCAACATCGACGGCAGCGCCCTCTATTCCACCCTGTACGCACTTGCCTAACAATTCTTCCTTCAGAAGCCTGATTTTTTCTTCGGGATAGACTGCCGAAGGGTCCAGCGTTTGCAGAATTGCAAAGCGGATTCCCGTTTCTTTCATTACAGCGAGCTCTTCATCGGTTGTGCAGGTAGAAACGGAATTCACTCCGCATCTGCCTGTTATTCCGAGATCCTTGGCCCTTCTGTAGCCAGCAATCCTTGTCTCCTCATTCAAGCCACCGATAAGAAGCGCATCATCCGTCATGTCAGCCAAAAAGTTAACATAATTCTCCATTGCGCAAGGCGTTTCAGCTATGATATCGACTGCCCTGTCAAGTCCTACTTTTCTTCCAAGAATGCAGATCGCTTTCATTTCCTTCTCCAGTCTTTGGCAGTCTACTTCGCCGTTTCTGTGGTCTTTTACCTTCTTGTCTCCTTTGTAGAACAGACTACCTATCATTACTGGTCTTCCTTGGACTCCAAAGGTTGTAGAGCCAAGTGCATAGGGAGGGGTTTTCATATCACTCCATCTCATCCTTCATTGCTTTCAAAGCTGCCACCATGGCCCTAAGCTTTCCTTTAGCAGAATCTCTCTCCAATGACCTCAGGCCGCAGTCGGGGTGCACAAAAGCGATATTATCAACGGTATATGCCTCAACGGCTTTTCTGATGGAGTTGATTACTTCTCCTACGTCTTCAACTGATCCATCCGTGGAGCTTACGCTGCCGATACCCAGCCTCTTTCCGTAATCCTCCAATAACTTCCGTTCAACCGTGTCAAAATTACTAAGATTATCCTTGAATGCAAAGCTTAGGACATCTATGCCCTCAATTTTTACAATGTCCTGAAAAGAACCCCGCAGGTTACCACATACATGCAGAGATTTAGTTCCCTTTATTGACTCAGCTACCCTTTCCAAAGCCATCTTAGCCATTTTCATGGGTGCACCAATCGAATAGCTTGGCTCATCAATCTGAAAGTTGAAAAACCCTTCTTTCTGGATCATTTCCGCTTCAATTGCAAGGGCTTCGGCAATATCCCTGTAGAGTGCCTCATCCCTAAACCCTTTGTATGGGGCAGTAGGAGCCAGCTCCGCAAAAAAAACCATTGTTACTGGGCCAGTCATTATGGCTTTAACCTCAGCCTTCGAGCCGGCGAGGGCTTTGGCATATTTTAAATCCGCTGGCAGTGGGGTCTCTTCGGGTGGCCTAATCCTGCCTATAATCTGGGACCTGCCTTCCTCCACTTTAAATCCTGGAATGTGATCTGCAAAATACCCAACCATGTCCGTTTTGGTCTGGCCGTCGCTTATCACATCAATGCCCGCCTCGATCATATCTTCAACAGCTGTCTTGATGGCATCTTTTCCTTCACCCACAACTGGGTGGCTTCCAATAACTGTTGATTTGATCCTCATTATTGACCGCCCAATTCCCTTGCCAGTTTTACGGCTGCGTTTGCATCCTTTCCATAGGCATCAGCATTGATCTCTGCTGCAACCTTGGGATTCATTGCTACCCCTCCGACCATGACCTTTAAACTTTTGTCATAGGTTCTGATGCGCTTAATTATCTCTGCAGCCTTTCTTGTATCTGAAGTAAGCAATACCGACAAACCCAAGACTTTAGCTCCGCCTGCATCCTGCAGCATCTTTTCTGCTTTTTCAGGTGTAAGCATAATTCCGAGGTCTATGACCTCAAATCCGCCTGCAATTAACATTGCTGTAATTATGGTCTTGCCAATATCATGAGGGCCAGGTGATCCCATCGCCACTCTGATCTTTCCCGCTGTCTTTCCGTCTGGACTTGGCCTTACAAATGGTATGGCTAATTTTAATGAATTTTTGGCCGCATTGGCAGCCCTCATGACCTCAGGTAGAAAAAGCTCCTTCTTTTCAAAAAGATCCCCTACTTCTTTCAACCCGTTGGATATTGTGTCAATAATCTCCCTTGGATCATATCCCTCAGAGAGGCATTGCTTTGTTATTTCGACCGCATCATCTGAATCCTGATTTACAATCATTTCTTTTAGCTTCTTGAGCTTCTCATTACTCAATGCGAATTCCTCTTATACTAATCATTGCTCTCTTCATTTTTAGCCAAAAGCAAAATCGGCAATCATTTCCGGCTTTGCCCCTACCCCTATAATCCGAAGCAGTTAAATAGATTTTCCAAACATTTAAGCGGTGGCTAACTATCTGGTGCAGGTTTTGCCTGAGAAGTACATCGTTATTACAGTCATCGGCCCCGATAGGTCTCAGCTAATTGCTGAAATAACGTCTGTAATTGCCGATTTTAATTACAATATTGAAGATATGGACCAGGTTGTTATGCATAACATTTTCATCCTCTCGCTTCTCGTAAATATTGCCCAAGATGTGGCGAACTATGAGCGACTCAGGAAGAAACTCCAATACAGATGCCAGGAATTGGGGCTCGAGGTGAATTTCTATTACGCGGGAGAAAAATAAGCTGGTCCTTACAGCCGTTGGTCGAGATAGGCCTGGCATAGTTGCTTCCATTACTGGAGTTCTTGGGCGCTTCCACGCTAATATAATAAAAACCCGTGCATCAACCATTTTTTCAAACCTTTTTGCAATAATAATGGTTGTGGACACTCAATACGCAACTATTACAACCGCAGACTTGATTAACATATTGAAGCGGAGCTGCGACGGGATTGGCATGGCCTTGGCTGTGGAAAAAGGTGAGAGCTACAAGTGCGGGAAGAAGATCATTGTATTTGATCTCGATGGCACGCTGATTGACCAGGAAATAATTGAGGAGCTAGCAAAGGCTGCAGGCGTTTTGGAAGAGGTAAGGGCGATAACGCGGCTCGCTATGGAAGGGAAAATGGATTTCAGAAAAGCTTTGGAGGAAAGGGTAGGCTTGCTGAAAGGCTTGCCCGCATCCAAAATGGATGACATTAGAGCGTCCATCAAAGTCCCCCTGAATGTTCAGGATTTAGTTCGTCACTTAAAAGATCTAGGTTTTACTATTGGAATTGTTACTGGTGGCTTTGACTTTGTAGCTAACTCGGTGGGGAGCATATTGGGAGCCGATTATGTTTTTAGTAACCGACTAAGTTTGAAGGATGGAAAGCTAACTGGGCAAGTTGAAGGCGAAATGGTTGGGCCAGAGGCCAAACTGAAGGCAATAAAAAAGATATCCGATGATATGGGAGTAGGTCTTGAGTCGTGTGTTGCAGTTGGCGATGGCGCTAATGACCTATTCATGATTGAAAGCGTTGGCCTTGGAATCGGTTTTAAAGCCAAAATGGTTGTAAAGGAAAGGGCACCCGGAGTAATAAATACGGATGACATGAAGGTACTCCTTGCTTTGATTGGATGTATTGACCTGAAAAATGACGTAGTCAACAGAATATGAGAAACAGATTGAACCTGCAAAAAAGGGTGTTTGAAATTGCCGGTAGTTGCAGCCCGACAAGGACTGCCAATCCTCCTCAAAGACCCCATTCCTCATCTCTTAGTTGAGACCAAAAAAACAGTAATCCATGGGTGGCATTTTGCGAAAGCATCAGGCAGGCGGGAATGCAGCTCAGAAAGGATTCTTATTAACCCTTACAACGGCTGTGCTATCGGTTGTCCCGCTTGCTATGCGCGTTCCTATCGAGGCCATTTTGAACGCTGGAATCGGGAGGGCATCATCACCGTCTTTAATGACATTGACCTAAAGCTAAAATCCGAGCTCTCCAGATTGCACTATGCCTCCTGCGGCTATTTTTCGCCTATTACTGACCCATTCCAGCAACCATTGGAAGGGATGTATAACCTTGTTGAAAAATGCATAAACATTTTTTTGAACCTGGATCTACCCGTAGAGTTTGTAACCAAAAATGGACCCTTTGTACCTGAGCGAATAGTGAAGCGGATGGCTGAACATCCCTATCACCACTGCCTAACACAATTTTCTGTGCTCTCTCCTGATCCTGACAAGCAGAAATTTTTTGCACCATTGGGTGCATCGCCAAATCAGCAGCTTAGGGCATTAAGCCGTTCATCAGATCTGGGATTATTTTCAGTAGTTAGGATAGATCCCATCATGCCAGGAATTACAGACTCTCCTAGCGATTTGGGATATCTTGTAGCTGAGGCAAAGCAAAACGGCTGTTGCCATATTATCGCCAGCATTTGCGATCTAAACTCAAGGACAATAGCCGAGACCATGGATCATGTAAAGTCCTATAGTTTTGGGGCATACGATCTCTGGCGCCGAATTTATACTGAAAGGCAAGGCGGCAGTCTTCATGCATCGCTAGAATACCGTCGAAGGATCTTCTCCCTCCTTAAGAACATATGCAGCATCAACAAACTATCTTTTGCTTTATGCATGGAGTTCTCACATCATAATGGTCGGTACACTGGCTTGAATAAGGAATATATGACTTCTTTAGCGTGCGAAGGGTTGCCCATCCCAATGTACTGGCGAAACAAGCTTTCAGAGAAATTCCATCCAGTTGGTAATTGCAATGGTGTATGCCTTGACTGTTCCCAAAACAAAGAGACACCTGCCTGCCATCAGGCTCTACTTAGCGAAGCGAAAGCTTTGAAATATTCAGACTATAAAAAATTACACCCATTTGATCAAGCTTAAGGAAATCAAGCCGAGAGAAAGAATAAAATACCTTAACGCGCAGGGAATTTTAGGTGAGCTTATGCCTGATGATTTTGATCATGAGTTAGAACGTTTGAAAGCAAAGAAGCTTTTTGAGCTCACCTCAAACAAAAATGGGGTAGAAAAAATGTCACATGAAGTAGAATTAAATGTAACAAATTTTGACAGTGTAATATCCGCTGAAAAGCTTCCAATAATAGTGGATTTCTGGGCTACTTGGTGTGGTCCCTGCATGTATATGGGTCCAATATTCGAGAAGATGGCTGAGAAGTATGTAGGAAAAGTAGTCTTTGGTAAACTCAATGTAGACGAAAATTCCGACATTGCAGGTAGGTTTGGGGTGTATGGAATCCCGACGTTCATTATATTCAAGGATGGCAAAGAGATCCGTCGAGTAGTTGGCGCTGTTGGGGAAAATGGGTTGGAAAGTGAATTGAATAAATTGCTA
>JAJRAB010000040.1 GCA_028683025.1 Candidatus Methanomethylicus sp.
TTATTGCCGAGAAAAAGATAACCCGCGACCAACTCCATAAAGAAAAGACTGTGGCATCTGACAAGATCAAGGAACTTGTTGAGAAGAAAAGGGCAATCATAGCCAATGCCAAGGAACCCGAGGAAGATCTGGTAAGGCAGCTCAAGGAAATAACCTGGAGGTACCAGACAACAACCCTTTCCCTTGACGAGGACAGGAAGGCTGTTCAGCAGATTGCCATATTAGAAAAGAAGCTTGCCTATTTCAAGAGGACCAAGGATATTAATCAGGAGATAGGTCGCCTGAGGGCTACCTTCAATGATCTCAAGGAAAAAGCCAATATTACCCACAAGGAGATTTTAACCCTTGCGGAAGAGTCCAAGAAAAACCATGAGAACCTTATCAATGCTCATGAAGAGGGCTCAGGTCTGGTTGATGAGCTGAACGGTATCAGGGCTGAGATGACCTCCATATGGGAAGGCATCCAAAAGTCCAAGGTTCAACTATCCGATGCCCGTGTAAAGTATGATGTAGCCAAAACGGTGGCAATTCAGCAAAAAGCCCAAAAGTTGGCAGAGCAGGCCAAGCTAATTATCAACAGACGATCCGAGCTTGCAGGTAAGGCCACAGAGAAACTGAAGAAGGGCGAGCGGGTAACCTTTGAAGAATATGGAGCGTTACTGGAAGAAAGGGGCGCTCCCACCTAATATTTAAACCTACCTTTTTTTTGTAGAAATATATTAAACTCTTTTTATCCTATCCCTTTATAGTGGGATAATGGGCAAGCAAGGAAGAAGGGTCCTTGTGCTTAGCGTTGACAAGGACAATGATATTGGGCGCAATACGGGAGTCTCTACGCCGATTATGGGCAGGGACAAAGTAGCCTCAGTTGCCACACTCTTTGCCATTAAAAGCCCAGAAGACTCGGATACCAATTCGGTCTTTGCTGCGATCAATACCTACGATTCTCTGATTGACGAGGGGTTCACCGTCGAGGTGGCTGTGATTGCTGGAACCGAAGAAGGGGGATTCAAAGCAGACCTCAAGGTTGCTTCCGAATTAGATTATATTTTGAACAACTTCAAAACCGACGGCGTAATTTTCATAAGTGATGGGGCAGCTGACGAACAAGTCATTCCGACGATTCAATCAAAGGTGCCCGTTATGTCTGTCAAGCGCGTATTCGTTCAGCAGGAGAAAACAGTCGAAGGGACCTACATCCTGCTCTACCGCTATCTGAAAAAGTTAGCTGAGCCTCAGTATTCGCCAATTGCCCTCGGTGTGCCTGGCATATTCATAATTTCCATGATTGCACTTTATTTTGCGAACCTTCTTAACTATGCCCTAATAATCCTCGGTATTCTTGTAGGTGCGGTGCTCATCCTGAAGGGGTTCAATATTGATGGCGCTGTTAAGTCGGCTTGGACCGAATCACCGATTAAGCTTATCACCTCGGTCATAGGCGCAATAATAGCCCTTGTAGCAACCTACCGGGGAATAAGCCTTGCACTGCAGGGGGCGAAGTTCCCGGATGAGCTAGCAAAGTTCACCAGCCTTGTTCTAATCAACATCAATGATCTTCTCCTGATTGGAATAGCGATCTATATCGGTGGTAGGCTGGTGGTGAAGTATTTGGAGGATTCGCCAAAGCTCTGGCATGAGCTGGTAGGCTTTGTTGCCCTCGTATTCATTCGCCAAATAATCATAGATGCTGCACCAATAATAGCAGATCCAAACTCCAGCCTAGTTTCACTGATCTTCACTGCAGGCATGGGAGCCCTCATATGCGCGCTGCTTGTGGTGATCTTCACCCTGACGCCTAGGTTCAGGAAACGAATCCAAAATCGGGCTGCTCCCATCGGAAATGCCTAATACTTTGCTGTATGTCAAATGCCGTAGCGGCGCTGCCTCTGCTGGTAGGTCCTGAGGGCCCTCAAAAAGTCTATGCGCCTCATCTCGGGCCAGTACACATCTACAAAATAGAATTCCGAATAGGCGCTCTGCCAGAGAAGGAATCCGCTAAGCCTCTCCTCGCCCGAAGTCCTTATGATAAGATCGGGGTCCCTCTCGCCCTCGGTGTAAAGATACTTGGCGAATGTGGATTCCGTTATCTCATCAATACCCAGCTTTCCATGGACTACTGAATCTGCAATCTTTTTTGTGGCATCAATGATCTCAGCCCTGCCACCGTAGGCTATGGCCACATTGAATTTGCTCTTCTTGTAATTTTTTGTTTTATCTACTGCCTGCAGAATGGAGGTACGTAGCGAATCTGAAAGCAGATCCAGCCTTCCTATCACCCTGACTTTTACTTCATTCTCACTGATTTCCTTGGTCTCTAATATTTCCCTAAAGCCCTTCTCCATGAGCCTGAAAAGTTCCTTGACTTCTTCGGGAGATCGGCTCAGGTTCTCTGTGGACAAGGCATAGACCGTCACGGTATCGATCTTGAGCTCCCAGCACCACTTTAGGACCTCCTTTAGTTTCTCGAAACCGTACTGATGCCCCGAGTTGATATCCATGCCCATCTCCTTTGCCCAGCGCCGGTTGCCATCTAGTATCAAACCCACGTGATAGGGGACCTTTCCCCTTCGGACTTGGTTGAACAGGTTCCTTTCGTAATATTTATAGATCCATTTGGCAAACCAGTCCCTTACTGCAGCACGCAAAGCCTGTGGCTTCAAGCCCATTCAACCAACTCCCGATATGGCACTTTCTGAATCAAATTTGCTATATGCATTGCGCCCTTAGGTTATAAGCCTAAACTATTGTTATTTCCTTGTATGATTTCGTTAAATCCCTGCAACCCCTTTCCGTTATGAGCAGCATATCTTCAATCCTAACTGCTCCCAGCCCGGAGATGTATATTCCAGGTTCGTCAGTAACTATGTTGCCCTCCACAATAATATCTTGGCTCAGGGCGCTTACAAAAGGGCCTTCATGGATCGCCAGCCCGACACCGTGGCCCAATCCATGTACAAAGAATTTTGCATACCCCAGATCGCCAATTATTTTCCTGGCCACTGCATCCAGTTCCCTCCCTGAAACACCTGGCTTTGCTGCAGCAATAGCACCTTCCTGAGCAAGCCGCACTGCCGAGTAAATTTTCATAATCTCCCCCCTGGGCTTGCCAAAGAAAATTGTCCTTGTCATGTCAGAACAATAGCCATCAACGCGTACTCCACAATCAAATATTACCGCCTCACCCCCCTGGGCTCTCTTATCTCCCGGCATCCCATGGGGATAAACTGCCCTGTGCCCTGAAGCTACAATAGTGTCAAAAGAGTAGGAGGACCCTCCTTCCCTCCTTAGGAAATACTCTAGCTCGGATGCCGCCTCCAATTCGGTCATGCCCTCTTTTAGACGGCCAATTGCCTTGGCAAAGGCTCTGTCCGTTATACCCTGAGCTTTTTCTATGACCGCTACCTCTTCTGCATCCTTAACCTGCCTCATCTTTTCAACGCTGCCCTCAAGTGGCACAAGATCCATGAATTTCCCAAAACCTTTGTAGGAGTTCAGGCTCATGTATCCCTCTTCAAACCCCACTCGCTTATCGCTGCCCAGCACCTTCCTCAGCCTATCGATTGGCTTTTCGCCGACGGCCAACCTTTCCAATTCGGCGCATTTGACCTTCTCTGCAGTCTCCTCGTAATCCCTGCTCCAAACAATAAGCGAAGCCGCTCCCCCCCTTTTCAGGTAAAGCAGGGTATCGGGGCTTCCAGCTATGAACGGGGCTCCCGTCATATAGAATACATTCTCTGGGCATAAGAGAAGCGCTCCGTCAAGCCCTTTTTCAGCTAATATCTCATCAAGCCGTCTCAGGCGTTTATGAAAATCCATATGTCGGCCTCGTTCTAGATATTTTTAAGTGTAATTTATTATTGTATCTGTCTGAGGAAATGGAAGATGCTCGTAGCAGTGGGAACAGCGAATCCAGTTAAGGTCAAGGCAGTGGAGAATGTTCTCTCCCAGTTCTATGATGTCGCAGTTGTAATGAAGAAAATACCATCCGGCGTGTCATCCCAACCCATAGGGATGGAGACCACCATAAATGGCGCAATGATCAGAGCCAAAGGTGCGCTGGAGGCAACCAATGAAGCCTCTTTCGGAATTGGGATCGAGGCGGGATTGATTGCTGTGCCAGGTTCCCTTTCGGGTTATATGGATCAGCAGTTTGCCGCAATAGCAGATCGCCAGGGGCGTATTACCCTGGGGGCTGGGCCTTCCTTTGAATATCCCAAAGCAGTGGTCGCAAGGGTCTTTGAAGAAGGCATTGAGATAAACACCGCCATGGAATATGTTTCGGGAGTAGAAGCACTGGGGCACAAACAGGGTGCCATTGGCTACTTCTCAAAAAACCTCTTGGACCGCACAAGACTCACGGAGCTTGCAGTCCTGATGGCTCTGTTGCCAAGGCTTAATGAAAGCCTCTATTTTCCATTAACCTCAGCTAAGGCTTAGCAGATTCTTGGAGTGGGCTCGCCCAGCGGAGGGTTTATCACCCTCTTCCCGCCCACTGAGGTTTCCATGATTACGTAACCTGGCCTATCTTCCACAACATATCCGACTATACGGGCATCTGAACCTTCTTCGGTTTTCCTTATGGCTTCAAGGACCTGATCGGCACTTTCCTTACTGACTCCAAGCACAGCCCTCCCCTCGCATGTGAGCTCGAGCGGGTCCAGCCCAAGCATCTCGCATGCCCCCCTTACCTCCTCCCTTATGGGCATGTCCTCCTCTCTAATCCATATGCTCTTACCCGATCTCTCCGCCATCTCGTTCAGTGCCATCGAAACCCCGCCCCTGGTCGGATCCTTGGCGGCCGTGATCACGCCTGCAGCCATTGCCTCCCTCATAAGCGCCCAAAGCTGGGCCGTGTCGGATTGGATGGTTGTGCTGAACTCGGCCCCGCTCCTGAGAGATGCTATTACTGTTCCATGATCCCCTATGGGACCTGTCACTATGATCCTGTCCTCGACTCTTAGGCCTGAATCCAATATCAGCTTCCCCCTCTCCACGCAACCGATGCCCGTTGCAGTTATTACCATTTTATCCAGCTTGGCCTTGGGCATCACTTTAAAATCTCCGTGGATGATCGCTGCGTCGACAGATTCAGCGGCGTGGCTCATGCTTTTTACTACCTTTCTCAGATCTTCGATCAGGAAACCCTCTTCCACAACAATGGTATCTGTAAGGGCTAATGGCCTTGCCCCCATCATTGCCAGGTCGTTTATTGCCCCGCAAATTGCCAACTTCCCAATATCGCCACCTGGAAAGAATATGGGTTCCACGGTATGGGCATCGGATGAAACCACAACCTCTATCCCATTCATTGGAATAGATGCGCCATCGTCGAATTCTTCAAGACCAGCGCCACCTGACACTTTTTTCTTGGCAATGTTCTTGATTATGACCGAACGAATCAGATCGTTCATTATAGTGCCACCAGCACCATGGCTAAGTTGAATCCTATCTACCAATGATTTTCACCAAATTGGAAGCTATTAGTCGATCGATGTCCAATTAATTCAAAAAACTTATATTTGTATTTATTTTAGGTAAGGTGCAACATGAGGGATAATGATGAGCTATTATCAAGGCCGCGATAAGAAGAAGCCAACCGGTGGGCGGATCCACAGGCTTAGGGAAAAGAAGAAATTTGAGCTCGGCTCTGCCCCTACCGAGACGTCAATGGCAGCCAAAGAAGAAATCAGAAAGGCTAGCAAGTGTTATGGCGGCAATGAAAAGGTTCGCATTGACGAAGCACTTTACATCAATCTTACTGATTTGAAGACCAACTCCACCAAGAAGACCAAAATTCTGAAGGTCAAGAATAACCCGTCAAACGTGGACTATGCGCGAAGGGGCGTTATAACCAAAGGTGCCATAGTCGAAACAGAGATGGGAGATGCCAAGATCACCTCCAGACCCGGTCAAGATGGCTTTCTCAACGCTGTAACGATGAAGTAAAGCCATTCAGCCTGGTGCCCCATAATGCCAGCATTTTCTATTTTTTAATTCCCCTAACTCTTTTTAGAACCATTTCCCTTCCCTGGTCAATCCCCACTTCACTGCTACCGCAGAGGGGGCAGGTTATGCTGTACTGTGCTATCATTTCTTTGGTTCTCAATTGGCTCCCCTTTCCGCATTTTTTGCATTTTATGACAACCTTTTTCCTTTTGATGAAAAATTTGCTTTGGGCAGCCAGTGTCCCTTCGCTGGCAATTTTCAATGAAAACCTCAATTGCCTTGGATCTATGTGGGTCAACTCCCCCACCTCGATAAAGACTTCATTGATGCGGTTTAATCCCTGCTCTTTACCCAGCTTTTCAAGGTAATCGATAAGGTTTGTCGCAAGAGAAAGTTCATGCATCTGGAATCATTTAATAAAAAATTTAAGGACCCTAATAATAATTCCCTAAGTGAGTGTTCTGAATGAGCAAAAAGGGTGAATCGGTTGTCATATGGCCAGTCTACATTGATTCCACAAAGACAAGAGCCATTGGCAGGATGGTGCCCAAGGGATTGGCTGTGGATTCCCCCTCAATCGATGAAATCTACGAAGCCTGTAGGGAGCTAAATTACAATCCTGTTTTAGAAATCAGCAAGAAAATGCCTGCCCAATGGTGGGAAAAGCCTGGCAGAGTTCTAGTAGCAAAGAAAGCGAAAAAGCTCGACATGCTAAAGTCTGTCTCCAAATTAATCCAAAAAAAGCGTCTCCAGCGAAAGCATTAATTTTTTTTAATCAGCGATTTTAAAATTGAGTGATATCGCAGCAAAGAATATAATCACGGATTGCAATTAGAATTTCTGTTTCTGAATTATTTAGGGGTTGATTATTGATTTGAAATATTTGGGGGTTGCACTGCATATCGGCAGAAGTGGTCTCTTGACCGTAAAGACCACCGAACCTCCAAAAATCGGCTCCATCGCAATACTTAAGGGACGGGGGCCTATAGGAAATGTTATTGACGTCTTCGGGCCAGCTTCTTCGCCATATGCTTCGATCAAGCTTTGGCGCGGCTTTCCCAGTAAGCAGGTATCGGACGTGGATGTATTTGTCGAGGATAGGGAAGAGCGTAGATTCAGAAGAGGAAGAAAACACCATGCAAAGAGATCTTACTGATTTGCACGAGCATGTCGAAGACCTTGTTTGCCCTGAATGCGGGGCAAGAACTCTTGTTAGAGATTATGAGCGGGCTGAGGTTACCTGCACCGGCTGTGGTCTTGTCCTCGGGGACAAACTTCTGGATCCCGGGCCTGAATGGCGTGCATTTGACAGCGATCAGCGTGACAAGCGTTCGAGAGCAGGCGCGCCTGTAACATTGACCATACATGACAAAGGCCTTTCAACCATGATCGATTGGAGGGACAAGGATAGTTATGGCAAATCCCTAACATCCAAAAAGCGGGCTCAAATTTATCGCCTCCGCAAATGGCAGCGCCGGATAAGGGTCTCGGATGCATCAGAACGGAATTTGGCTTTTGCACTTTCCGAACTGGAACGCATGGCATCCCAATTGGGGCTTTCGAGAAACATTAGGGAAGCATCAGCCCTGCTCTATCGAAAGGCAGTCGAGAGCCAGCTCATACGTGGGAGGTCCATCGAGAGCATGACCGGAGCAGCCCTTTACGCCGCATGCAGGAAATACAATGTCCCCCTCACCCTGGATGAAGTAGCCTCGGTTTCAAGGGCAAACAAAAAGGAAATTGCCCGCAGTTATAGATTCATCTCCAGCGAACTCACAATCAGAGTAATGCCAACAGATCCAATAAATTATGTTCCACGCCTGATAACAAAGCTGAACCTTGACGGAACTGTCCAAAGAAAATCTGTCGAAATAATAAAATTTGCCAGTAGTGAAGGGCTAACTTCTGGGCGCGGTCCAACTGGAGTTGCTGCAGCTGCAGTTTACATAGCCAGCGTCCTTCTTGAAAGGAAGCGGACACAAAGGGATATCGCTAATTCAGCTGGAGTCACTGAGGTAACCGTAAGGAACAGGTACAAAGAATTATTAGAAAAACTTGATCTTGAGATATGTTTATAGTCCATCATTCTATTTTTGATTATAAGGGTGGCTTGTATTGCCGGAGGAACTTGAAGAGAAGATATTGTCATTGTTGCAGAACTCACCGGAAGGTTTCCTCCTGCAAAGTGAGCTTTGGAAATCCCTAAAATCAGGCAGCAGGGAAGTATCGCGGTCACTTGCAAAAATGGAAAGGCGTTCACTTGTCAAGAGGGAGTCTTACCGAGAAGGTGGCCGGAAGACCTACAAAGTAATATTATTGAAGAAAAGACCGAAGATTGATCTTAGCGATGTGCTTTGGTGTTCGTGTTTCACATGCTCCGACCTCTCCAGATGCGGCATGGGGCAGCCTATAAACCCCGAGATGTGCACAAAATTATCCATGTCTCTTAGGAACGAGTATAGGAAGATCGAGAAAGAAAATGAGCAGAAGAAGGCGGAATCTGGGAAGGACAAGGATGCCTAACAAGAACCAGGTTCTTGGTGATTACTACTATAGGGAGGCCAAACGAGAGGGTTACAGATCAAGATCTGCGCTCAAGCTCAAGGAAATTGCAGATAAATACCGCATTTTCAAGCGCGGATACGCTGTAGCTGATCTGGGAGCAGCCCCGGGTGGTTGGCTCCAAATTGAACGGGAACTTGTGGGCGAGGAAGGAACAGTTATTGGCATCGATCTCAGCTTCATAAAGCCCCTTCCCTATGAAAATGTTAAGCTCATAAAGGGGGATGTAACTGATCCTGAAGTCCTTGATAACTTCTTCAAGCTTACAGAAAGAAAAGTGGACATTATCGTTTCCGATCTGGCTCCAAAATTTTCAGGAGTCCATGATTTAGATCATGCCCGCCAGATTGGGCTTGCCAGAATCGCACTAGACAGTGCCCCAAAGATGTTGAGAGCAGGGGGAAGCATGGTGATCAAGGTGCTTCAAGGATCGGAATTTAAATTATTTCTTTCAGATGCTAACCGACTCTTCGGGAATGTAAAGATCTATAAACCGTCCGCTTCAAGGGATAGCAGCTCAGAAGTGTACCTTATTTGCACAGGCTTTAGGGGTTAATTTGCCGAGCGTACGGTCCATATAGTTGCACTTTATTAATGGGCATTAATAGAATTGTGAATGGTGTAGAGCTTGAAGTGTTATATCGTTGACAGCTTCATCGGATTCTTTGCGTACGATGAAGGCTTGAAGCTTGTGGTGTCCCGTGTATTTGAAAATGCTGAGGAGGCTGGAAAGCAGCTTTCCGATCTGGAAAAAACCGGGATATGCACAGAGCTCGAAGTTCTCCTTCATGATTTAACTGATATGGGATATGATGAATTCATATTTGAGGATGAGCAAGAGGCTAAAGCGGCTAAGGGTCGATTTCAAGTCTCCTCGGGAGTATTCCATCCCAGCGAAGGTGGAAAGGCGTTTAGGGCATCCATAGATGAGGTCTCCCAAGCGGTTGGTATAAAGGGCGATAAGCTGGAAAAGATGCAGAAAGCAGTATCGGAGGCACTTGTCAGGGTAAGGGTTAAGGTTGCTTCCGAAAAAAGGGATAGGCTTGTAGCACAGGCCGTCTCAGGTCTAGATGAAATCGACAAAAATGTTAACATTACAGTTTCAAGGGTGAGAGAATGGTACGGTCTCCACTTCCCAGAGCTTGACACGCTTGTTCCCGATCACAAGCAGTACATGGGACTTGTCTCAAAGTACGGCTATAAATCAAGTTTGGAAGAGGATGGCGTCAATTCGATCATACAGAATGACAGCAAGGCAAAGGCTGTGTGCGAGGCTGCCAAAGCATCAATGGGTGCTGACATTGCAGAACTGGACATGAGGCAGATCAGGGATCTGGCAGAAATTACTCTGAAGACCTATCTGGCGCGGGACGAGATGGAAAAGTATATCGATGAAACCATGAAAGAAGTTGCGCCTAATGTCAGGGAGCTTGCAGGGGCCAGTCTAGGAGCAAGGCTCATCGCTCTGGCGGGAAGCCTTGAGAATTTGGCTAAGAAGCCTGCCAGCACGATTCAGGTTCTTGGGGCAGAAAAGGCATTGTTCAGATCACTAAAGACTGGCGCTCGACCGCCAAAGCACGGGATCATTTTCCAGCACCAGTACCTGCATAACGCAGAACGGTGGCAAAGGGGAAAAATAGCCCGCGCCCTAGCTGGAAAACTTACGATTGCTGCCAGGGTTGATGCATTTGGCGGGGAGTATGTTGCAGAGGGGCTTAAGGCCAGTGTCGAAAAAAGGATTGCTGACATCAAGAAAAAATACAGCAAGCCACCGGTGCGCGAGCAGCGCAGAGATAGGTTTGAGGACCGGCCACGTTTTGACAGGAGGGGCGATCGGGGAGGATTCGACAGGCGGGGCGGTGGATTTGACAGGCGTGGCGGTGGCGGATTTAGACGCCACGAAGACCGGGGAAGCCAAGGCTTTGATAGGAGAGGCGGATTCGCTGGAGGTGGCGGCGGTAGCGGTAGCGGTAGCGGTGGCGGTGGCGGTAGCGGTGGCGGAAAATTCAGCAGCCAGGATAACCGTGACCGCTGGAGTAAGAAGGATAGCTTTGGCGGCAATAGGAAATGGAGGGGCAATAAGAGATGGTAAATTTGGTTGAACATCCCAAATTCAAGGGCGTATATTATGTTGATACG
>JAJRAB010000049.1 GCA_028683025.1 Candidatus Methanomethylicus sp.
TTCCACTTCTGAAACTCCACAAAGGGCACATCTATTTCAACTCAGCTGTGCTGGAGGCTGTATTCACCTACAATCCCCGATTCTCCAGGACAAAGGAGCTGCTGAACTACTTCCCGGAGAAGGATCAGGAAAGGATAGCCAACGCTAAGACAAAAGTGCTGAAGCGCCTCTGGTCTGAAGTAAGGATAGCGTTCAAGGATTCGGATGGGATGATAACCAAGACCTACAAAGCCTACGATAAATGGGCTGTCTCCTTCCTGGAACAGATGAAGCGCTACGACGGGTTGGACTTGACAAAGCTTACCAACGAGGAGCTTTACTCCGAGTACCAGACGATGGTGGCTGCATTCCTCAAGCACTTCCGGCTAATACGCTACGGCATGGTCACCCACAGCATAGGCATGAACCTTTTCGTGAAGAGATGGCTCTATGATTGGCTTGATGACAGGTCTGGAGCCTACTATTCCAGCCTTCTCTCTGGTCTTCCAGACAACAAAACCATCACAACCAACAATGCGCTGGTTGTTCTGGCCAGAACCGTGAGGAACGACCAAGGAATCATGCGCGCCATCAATTCCAGCCCATCTGCGAATTTCCTCACTGAGCTGAGGACCAGTGCGAACTCGTCCATGAAGGATATGAACTCCAGGTTCAGCGAATTCCTTAGGGGATATGGCCACAGATCGCACACTAGAGAGCTCTTCTATCCCCGCTGGTCTGATGATCCAACCCTCGTTGTTGATATCCTCAGATCCCTTGCCAACTCCCCCGATATTGACGTCGAAAGCCTTGAAAAGGAGAAACTGGAGAAGCGCATCGCTGCCGAGAAGGAAATCCTGAGCAGAATTTCAAAGCTCCACTGGGGATTTTTCAAGAGGATCCTCTTCAAGACCATCCTCAATTATGCCCAGATCTATCTCCAATTCCGGGAAAACCAGCGCTTTTATCTCGATCATATCCTGTTCCGCCAGCGGAGGCTTTTCATGGAATACGGTCGCAGGTTTGCCGCCCAAAGCTTATTGGTAGAGCAGAATGACATATTCTTCCTTTCCAAGGAGGAGGTGTTCCAGATGGCCCGTGGCGACCTCCCTGATATGAAGGTTGAGATAACCTCCCGTAGGGGCACCTTCGACAAATATGCGGGCAAGCTCCCGCCCAAATTCCTTAGGGGCAAAACCGAATTCGACGACACCCTAGTCCACGAACCGGACGCTGTGAAGGTCATAGGAACCTCAGCCAGCCCAGGCATCTCGACAGGAATCATAAGGGTCGTCGAATCGATCAATGAGCTGTCGCTCGTGGAGACCAATGATATCCTGGTAACATCAAACACCGACCCTGGCTGGACTCCGGTGTTCTCAAAGCTAGGCGGGCTGATAATAGAAACCGGAGGCATCCTTTCACACGGTGCTGTGGTCTCGAGGGAATACGGGATCCCTGCAGTTACGGCAGTCAAGAACGCGAAACAGATATTCAGGACTGGCCAGAAAGTAACTATAGACGGAAATGATGGAACCATTTTCATACATAAGGAATAATTTGCTAATGGATGACCTGTATGATTTCAACCACAGACAAACTCCATGAGATGGGGGGCCTTGAAGAATGGAGCGAGAGCTTCTATTTCAGCTTCTATGACCACCCAAGTGGCATATTTGCCTTCCTCCGGGTCGGCCTGAAACCAAACAAAGGAGAAAAGGAGATGTTCTGTTTCCTCCTGATGCCAGACGGAACTTTCATAGGCACCAAGGATCAAGCCCCATTCGATAACACAGATTTGGCAGCTAAGGGGCTCAAGTTCTCTCTTCTGGAGCCAGAGAAAAAGTGGAACCTGTCCTTCAGTGGCCGCCTCCCCAGATACGGGGCGGGTGTCCCAAAGCTTGAAGACGTGGCGTTTTCCGTTGACTATCAAGCATTGAACCCCATGTTCAACTATCGGGAATGCGTAAGCGGAGAAAAGGAGATGATCTCCAGCAGCATTGCGTCTGAACACCTCGAGCAGTACGGTCGGTTGAAGGGCCAGCTCAAGATAGGCAAAACGCCATATGCCATCGATGGTATGGGCGAGAGGGACCATTCATGGGGCGTAAGGGACTGGAACGCCGCAAAGATGTGGATGTGGATAAACTGCCAGTTTTCTGAAAACTTGGCTTTTAATGTAACAAAACTTACAGTTGAGGGCGGGGATGTGGATGCTGGCTACATATTCATGGGAGGAAGAAACATTCCCATTTTGTCCGTCGATGCCCTTACTGATTATGATAGCAATGGCGGGCCAGCAAAGCTCTCCATGGAAATGACTGACAAGGAAGGGAAAAAGCATAGAGTGGAAGCAGTTGTATTGCGAACTGCAACTCTGCCGTTTCCCAGCAGGGACGGCAAGAACCTATCGATCCTATATGAGCCGCTGGCAAAATATACAATGGATGGTCAGACAGGCTACGGCGTGGCAGAATACCTGATAAGGAAGCATTAACTTTCTTTAGTGAATGAAAAATGGTGCCCGATCATTGTCTGCACTGGTGATGGTAGTTGGGATTTGACAGCGAAACTGAAGCGATATGCTCGGAGATCAGGAGCATCCTCAACCGCGCTGTGGAGAGGAGCATGGAAGGCAATCATGTCGGCATACTGCTCTCAGGTGGATTGGACACTAGCGTAATAGCTGCAATTGCCAGCAAATATGGGCGCCCTCCCGCCTACACCATAGCTTTGAAGAATGCCCCTGCCTCGGACATCGAATACTCATCGCTCGTAGCCCGGACCTTCGGTCTTGATCATTCTATTAAATACCTGTACGAAGCGGACATTTTTGCGCTTCTTCCTTCTGTAATCAAAGTCCTCAAAACATTTGATCCCATGGATGTAAGGAACAGCATGGTGATCTACGCCGGGCTGCTATCGGCCAAAGAAGACGGCATAACAGCAATGATCACTGGTGACGGCTCGGACGAGCTTATGGCAGGCTACAGCTACTTCTTTGCAATGGACGAAAAAAAGATGGTATCCGCACAGAAGAAGCTCTGGGAAATCATGTATTTCTCATCAGTTCCGCTTGCCGAGTCCCTTTCCATGAACGCAAGGCTCCCGTTCCTAGATGACGATTTCAAGACATTTGCCATGACCTTGGATCCCAAATTCAAAGTTGGAACTGAGGATGGACGTACCCACGGCAAGCTCGTCCTCCGGAAGGCCTACGAGGCAATCCTTCCCCCCGAGGTGCTTTGGAGGGCAAAGACCCCCATAGAGCATGGTTCGGGAAGCACCACCCTCCCCCAATTCTTCGCCTTAAAAATGACTGATGAAACCTTCAATGAGAAGAAGGTTTTCTACAAGAAGACCGATGGAGTTACGATCAGGGATAAAGAGCACCTGGCGTATTACGAAATTTTCAGAAGCGAGTTGGGACCTGTGCAGGCAGCTAAAGATGGATACCGCTGCCCCGAGTGCGGTTCAGCTGTCTTGGAAGGCACATCTTTCTGCCGCACCTGCGGCGCTTATCCAATAAAACCTCCTACTTAACTCCAGCTAACCGAGATTGCCTTCTCCGGGCAGACTTCAACGCACTTCAGACACTTATTGCAGAGGGAGGTCCAGACTGCCGTGATGCGCCATTGCTTGGGGTCAATTGGATCCTGCTCAACTCCTACTGGCTCATGAATTATGAAGATTGCAGGATCACAGGCTTTCATGCATTTGGTGCAGTCACGCGGATCCACCTTCCCATGTTCTCCGCATTTGGCATAGTCTATGGTTACCTTCGGGCTTTTCTTGGGGAACATCAATAGATCCCCCTCAATCCCGGAATGCTTTCCCTTGGCACAATTTCAAGAGCATCATGCTTGCAGGCGTGGCGACAGATGCCGCACCCCCAGCACTTCATTGGATCAACGATCACTCTCTTTAGGGAGGGGACAAGCTTGAGCGATCCGAATTGGCATTTCTGGACACACATCCCGCACGCCTGGCACTTATCCGGATTGACTTTGATGGCATACTCCGACTTGTAGACTGTATGAAGCCCAAAATCGCTCCTTAGCCTCATACCGCCGCACTCAGGATTCTCACAGGAACAAATGGCATTAATGTAGGGAACTGGCTGGAACCATACCGAGGCTATGTAACCTCTCTTGTTATGCTTCTCTATCCGTTCAATGGCTTCTTCTCGGCTGATTTTGTACTGGAGATTCTGGGGTATGAACCTTGGCAGCTTCTCAATAACCCCTGAGAGCTGACCGAAGTTAATGCAACAACACTCCTTAATCCCCCGCTGCATCCACCTGCACATGCAATAATTTTCTATTATTGGTTCGGCAGCCAGATTGCCCAATATTACTTTGGCATCCTCAAGAGGAATGACTTGGCCAAAATGGCCATCCCCCCGAACCGCCTTCCGGTTCTTGGAGTCACTATGGATCATCTTCTCGGCATTCCATTTCAGCAATTTACCAATTATGGGCATTTGCAGCTTGTAGCCCAGATCTATGGATGAAAAACCCATGATCTTTCGTATGTAGATATTCTCAAAATTCCTCCATTGTTCCGTTAGGTACTCCCTGGCCAGTAGGCTATCAGCCAGCTCATTGGAATAATTCTTTGCATTCATGTACCACTTTCCGCCAGCACCATGTTTCATGCACCATTGGCACATTTTCCAACCCTCCCAGATCAGGACGTTGATTCATTGGTTCTTCCCTTTTCCCCTTTGATGTAATAAGCATTTCAACTTGCATCCGCCAATGGAACCATACAGTTGATCTTTGGCAACCCCCCCCATTTTATCAAAATAAAAAAAACAAGCTTGACCTGTCACTCCTGACTGCAAGGTACCCCTGTGATTTTAAAGAATTCTGTCGCCTCTTTCCTTACCTTTGAGCTCTTGCTTCCCTGAAGCTCATGGGCCATCTTCACGATTCTCTCCTTGTCTCCCTGGCTGATTTCATCAAAATACTTTGAGAATGATATCATGGCATTCGCTTGGACCAGCTCTTTATGCTTGTACGTGGCGCCATCTAAGTTTAGGAGTCTCTCTGTTACCCTTCCTGCTTGCCCTGGCTTTGCCCTTGCTACCTTGTGGGCTACATATGCTACATGGCAGGCTGGCACGAGAGCGTCTCCCTGCAGGATGCCAAAAAAATGATTAAACAAGCCGTCGAATTTCCCTTCCACATCAACCTTTGATAGATTCGCCAGGATATGGATGGCATAGAAAACAAAAGTGTTGTTGCCAGATTTCAGCAGTTTCTTGAAAAACTCCCACTTTTCATAAAGGGCTTCAGGTCTCTCCTCGCTGATGACAAATGCCACCTTGAAATTTTTATAACGGACTGGGCACTTCATATTCATAAGACCCTCCAAAAGCACAGCTAGGGCTCGCTTATCACTTGCTGCCTTTTGAGCCATAGCTTCCAATTCAGGTGTTCTAGCTTCCAAATCAAGCATAGTGTAAAACTAGTTCCTAAAATGGTAAATATTTTTCTAACACTCTTGATCAGATAAAAGCAGCTGAAAACAATAGGTTATGCTATACCAACCCATTGAAAATTGCCAACTCTGATGGAGGGAATGACATGGAATCGCTTAATGATTTAATGAATGAGTATAAGCGGCAGCTCAAAAAGGGCGACATCCAGAGGGCCTACCGGGGGTTCATGGAATATTTTATGGGATTGAGATCTCATCTCGAAAATAATTATCCGGATCATATCGTGTCTGGAAGCGTCTATTACGGTTATATGGACATGACCTATTTCTCTTTCTTTCCCGCATCGCTAAAAAAAAGAAAGCTGAAAATTGCAATAGTCTTCAACCACGGAACATTCAGATTTGAGGCATGGCTGGCTGGTATAAACAAAACTGTTCAATCGGAATACTGGAAATTATTCAAGGAAAGCGGCTGGAAAAAATCCTACATGCCGCCAGACATAGAGGGCATCGATTCTATTTTGGAGCAAGTCCTCGTAGAAACCCCTGATTTTGATGATTTGGATAAGCTAACCGCACAAATAGAGCGTGGAACACTGGAACTCATCAGAGATGTGGATGATTTTCTATCCAAGCATGAGCTACAATCCCAGGCATTTAGAGAATGAAACACTGGTATCTTGAGAAATGAGCCACTCCAGATCCAACCTGCTCATGCAAACCAGAGCAACCATTTTTTCTTGGTGACTTCATTTACATTTGACATTCATAGCTGATGCAAGCTGCTCCAGTTCTTCATCGTTTATCCATTCTGTCTTTAGATACATGAAAATTCGCGAGTCGCTAAGGCCTAGTCTCCGTGCTTCTTCAACCGTATACCGGTAGGCCTCGACCTCGGTTGGTCTTTCTACGTAGCAATAGTTTGCATCAAAAAGATCTTTCCCTTCCATGAATTGCCTGACATGAACAAGTTCATGGATTACGTCCAGATAGATATCAGTCTTGTCTCCTTCATTAAGGTATTTGGGGTTGATCATAAGATGCCCGTTTGCCCCGTTAACTCCCATATACCCACCAACCCAGATGAATTCTATCTTCAAATCGTTTAGCACCTGCTCAGTCTTTTCGCCAAAGATTCCGCGAACAGCCTCAACTTTGTCAAAGCCTTTAAAGTATTTGTTGAAAGGGTGCGCCGTACCCATTATACCCTGAAAGCTCGAAAGTCGAAGTACCTTGACTGCCCGGATCGCACCGTTGGTGAGAAGATCAAGACCATTCATGGCTACGGTCTCCAATTATTATCAATATGCGTAAAATTAGTGAGGCTAATGAGATCCTGCCCCCTCCCCCGAAAAGAAAAGTTCATATTGTGTACTTGTCCCTAAGCTATTAACTTTTTTTGCCTTAAATAACCAGAACTTTTAAATAGACTGGAAATGATGGACAATTTTTCATTAAGTAGGTAATAATTTAAAGATGGTGCGGGGGGTGGGATTTGAACCCACGAAGGCCTTCGCCATAAGGTCCTGAGCCTTACGCCTTTGACCTGACTTGGCGACCCCCGCCCGTTCCTAATCTTTTATTAAAGCTCACATATATTCTTAATAGATATGCCACTAAGCCTTTTAGAAGGACTCTGCCGAGCTGAACTGGACGCCATTTCCCGCCTAAAACCACATGAATACAGCCGGGTTATCCGGCAGGGCGCGGGTGGGGACTTTACAAAGATGATCGATTTAGTGGCTGAAGAAGCCGCTGTGGCCTACTTGGAATCGATTGGGTTTGAAGGTAGGCTCCTGAGCGAGGAACTGGGAGAGAAAAAATTTGGGAATGCCGATTTTCCGCTTCTTGTGCTTGATCCCGTTGACGGAACAACCAACGCTTCGAGGGGCATTAGTTTTTATTCGATATCAATTGCCGAAGCATGGGGCTCAATGCTTTCCGATGTGAGGGCAGGCATGGTTATGGAACTCCCAACAGGGAGAGTCTTTTCATCAGAGAAGGGGCAGGGCTCCCTATTGGACGGGGTCGCCTTCACATCGCCAACGCCAGTAGATCTTGGCGAAGCGCTTGTCGGCATCGATTCGAATGTCGTTGGCAACAGGGAAAAGCTGATGGCTCTCGTCCCCCTTTGCCTCCGAATAAAGCATTCACGGAACTTGGGCTCTGCCGCCATGGGGCTCTGCTATGCCGCAAATGGAGCACTGGATCTCTATGTCGACAACCGGGGGTTCCTTCGGGTGACTGACATTGCCGCCGCCTGCCTGATCCTGAGGGAATCCGGAGGCTCGGTGCTGGATCTTGAAGGAAAAGATCTTAATTGCAGGCTCAGTCTGGATGAGCGCGTAGCATTGGTGGCCGGGCCTCGGAAGACCTGCTTGGAATCACTCGGGCTGATCCAAAAATCCTACTGAGTTATAATTCTTGGATCACCCACTGTTGAAATGCTTCCTAATCTGGATTTGATAAATAAAAATTGCTTCGTGGCTTGCGCCATGGAGCTTTTCAACGTAAGATTGGTTTCAGTCCCTTATCTGTTCTAGGAAACTTATTGCCTGCCAAATGGCAGTCCTTGCAAAGAGGGGCATGTTAGGATCCTGACCGCACTCCTCCAGTATGCTTATGGCATTTGAAGCCTTCACCGCATTGCTGTAGGTCTTCCCCTGGAGCACCTTTATTGCTTCCGTGCCCGCTCTCCGGATATTCCTCGGGATTCCATTATCTTCAGAGATCTTCTGCAGAATGTTGAGTGCCTGTGCCATTTTATCGCTGCTCATAGGGTTCACCCTTTCCCTAGCAAATACATAAAACCCTACTTATATTATTTCTATTAGGCGATACCTACGAGCTCGAGAGAATCCAGTGTCAAGAAGATGTCAGACCTGCTCAGGAGTGGAGCCACCATGCTTTCCCAGACCTGTCCAGACTGCAAAGTTCCTCTTTTCAAGTTGCCGAGTGGCGAAATAATATGCCCCAGCTGCAACCGCCGGGCTGTCTTTACATCCTCTAACGAAGTTGAAAAAGTAAAAGTGGAAGCAGAAACGACAAACGAGCTCGATGATGTGATTCTGGAGAAGACGCGAAGGCTGAAGAGTCTCATGGCCAAAACTGATAACCCGGAACAGCTTGAGAAGTTGGCAAAGACTCTCATTATACTTTATGATCTTCTAGACCGGGTCCGCCGTACGAAGATTTAGGTTGGCTTTGGCCTCCGGTTTGGGGATAGATTCCCGCAACTAGTTCCCTGATCCTCTTGGCTTTTTTGGGCCCTATTTTGTCGACCTTCTGCAGATCCTCCTCACTGGCAGTGAATACCTTCTCAACAGTACCGAATGTCTCCAGGAGCCTCTTGGCCGATGTGGACTCGATAAAAGGAAGGCTAGCCACCACATACTCCCTTTCCCCATCAAGGGTGGCAGGGCGCCTCCTGTCCTTTAGCGAAACTCCCCTTGTGCAGTCTCTCTGCTCCCTCCGTGCGATGGCAAAGATGAAATTTGCAGTTTCTTGGGGGTTATCCGCCCTAAGGACTGGCACGCCAAAGTCTAGTACCATTGTAATAAGTGCCCCCCTGACAGCTTCAGGTGAGATGCCCCGCACAGGTTGACCCCCGCCCTCCAGAAGCAGCAGCGGTCTACCATAGGCTTCTTTCATGGCGCTGGCCTGTTCAAAGAGCCTCCTGTCGATTATTGAAGAAGCAAAATCACTGCAGGTCTTTCTCTCTATTGCCACTTCATCTGAGACGACATAATCTCCGACTTTCAGGCTCCGGAAATCAATCACTACGCCCAGCTTAATAAGCTCCTTTACAGTTGCAGACTGGGCCTCCCTGTGATCGATAATAACCTTTATCCCGTCTTGGAGTTGGCTTTTTGGGATGAACTTCGACAGTGTCTTCTGTCCAAATTCAGTCGCTGTAGCCTCCCTCCCTAGGTTTTTTGTTCCTCTTGACGTCAATCCCATCCCCCACCAAAAATGACAATGGACCCAAACCTGTAGCCCTGTAAGCTCCTTTCCATATGATTCTTTTCTACGCTCAGATCAATCAATTTCTCTTATATCTGCAGGCAATAAAAACTGATTGTTTAGACAGATAGGATAAGGATATAATGCGTAACCCCGAATATCATGGTATGCATGAGTTAAGAAGGGGCGTTTTCATCGCATTGGAAGGGGTTGACGGTGCTGGATCCTCTACCCAAACCAAGATGCTGGTTGATATGCTTGTGGATAGAGGGTTTGATGCTGTAGCAACCAAGGAGCCGAATCCAGATGGCTTTATTGAGCCCGTGATACGCCGGTTCCTGAGTGGATCGTCGGAGACACCTGCGCTGGATGCCCTCCTTTTCGCTGCTGACAGGATTGACCATGTGGAACACTTCATAAAGCCGTGGCTGATCGCAAAAAAGGTTGTCGTCTCTGACCGCTACATTGAATCATCTATTGCATACCAGACCTCCCAGGGGCTAAGTGAGAGCTGGGTCATCTCCATAAACCGCGGTGCAATAAAACCAGACGCAACCCTGATCATGGATATAGACCCTGTAATTTCCCTTAGGCGCAAAACCACTTCGCCCGAGCGGTATGAAAGGGAAGAATTCTTGGGAAAAGTCCGCTCCAAGTTTTTGGAAAGGGCTAGTAAAAAGGGATATGATGTTATTGACGCCTCGCTGCCCATTGATTCTGTTCATGCCAACATCGTGAAATCCATTCTGCCGCTCATTGTCTCGGTCAGTAGGAAACCCTAGCTGACTCGGGGATATTGCCAAGCACCTTCTCGGCCGCCTCTTTGACTCGAACTCTGTTGTTATTTTCGGTATAAACCCTGATGATGTTTACAAAGCCCTTCAACACTTCTATGGTTCTGGAGAGCTTCGTAGCTTTGAGAAGTTTCCTCTTTCCTCCTTCATAATCCACAATTGGTATCTCCATCGGATCGAAGGTCAACTTATGCAGGTAGGGAATTGAAGGCAGCGAGGGTGTATCTATATAAACGCTGGATTGAGGCACTCCAGCCAGGGACGCTATCTCATCTTCTACTTGGATCCGTATTCCATCCATGCTGAAGAGACTGCTGACAGCCTTATCCTCAGCTTGGACCTCCCTCTCGTAGGCGCACTTGAGGAGCTTGCGCCTCTCCAGGTCCTTTATTATAGGCGAAGATTTTGCACACCTCTTCATCTCGCTCCAAAGGCTGTAATCATCCAGCTGGAGGTACTCCTCCGGTTTGCTAAAGGTACAGATTCCCATCTCCTCATCTGCTGCTTCCATTGCCTTAACCAGCATAATCTGCCCAGCCCTGGCAGTTTTGTGATAATATATTGCCCTGAATGACTCCACCCTGGCAATGAGAAAAGCCTCAAGCGTCGCCAGAGCTGAACTGTCGACCACAAGCGAATCATCCACTATATCCATGGTGTATATGAGCCTATAGAAATCTACATTCCCATACTCTGCCCCCGTGTGGTGCGTGTCCCTGGCCAAGAAATCCATCTTATCAGCATCAACGGCGCTCGTAATGATCTGGTTCATGAAGGTTGCATCATCCAATGATCTCCCCACAGCCAGCAGGGACTGCCTTTCGGCATCGATCCCGTTTGCGGTCAATATGTCCTTCAATTCCGTCCCCATTATAAGCCAGGGGGTCAGGTCCTCGTGGGTCTTGTTGAGCTTTTTAAGCAATATCTGTTCAAAAGTGTGGGAGAATGGTCCATGGCCAAGATCATGACATAATCCGGCGATCCTTATCCTCTGAAGTTCGTCGTCTTGAAGGGAGACCGGAAGCGCCTTTCCCATGAGTCCAGCCAGATGCATGACCCCTAGCGAATGCTCGAACCTAGTGTGGTTGGCACCCGGGTATACATAATCGGCAAAGACTAGCTGTTTAATCCTCCTCAGCCTCTGGAGAGGCAGGGTGTCGATAATCTCCTTCTCCAGCTTTGAGATGTGGACGTAACCATAGATGGGGTCCTTGATCATTCCCCAGGCTCTTTCCATTGTCAATCCCGCTCTATGGTTTCGCTTGGAACAACTTAAGGTTAATGTTTCCTTATGACAGTGACCATGCCCGTCT
>JAJRAB010000099.1 GCA_028683025.1 Candidatus Methanomethylicus sp.
GAGAGGGCAGCAATAGAGATTTTCTCTGCAAACGATTTCCATCGGGCAAACATCAGGTTGGTGGCCAGTAAAGCGGGAGTCAGTCTTGGAACCATATACAAGCATTACGGTGACAAGGAAAAATTGGTGTTCACGGTTATTGATAATTTCTTGACAGAACTGGCCGACCGCATGATTGACCACTTGAAGGGCATGGAAGACTTGAAGGAAAAAATAAGAAAGGTCTTCTGGGTACAGCTTGACTACTACGAAAGGCATCCCGACTTAGGCCGGATTCTTTTCCTGACAATCCCTTATAACAAGTGGATCTCTGACGAAACCTATCGGCAGCCAAGGATGATTAATGCCCTCCTTGATGTTATTCGAAAAGGCCAAAAGGACGGAATCCTAAATGACAAGGTGCGAGCAGGAGTTCTGATCGATTTTGTGTGGGGCTTGATCCACAGGTCCTTCACAATGTGGATATATCGGGGACAGAGGGAAAGCTTAACTGCGAACAGCAACGTCTTGTTTGAGATGCTCTGGCGGAGTATTTCCAAGCCACGTGAGAAGGAGTGATGCAAATGTTAAACGATGTTGTCAAAAGGAAATTTATTGAAGAAGGATGGTTCCAGACTTATGACGGGGCGGTCATGTTGGTAGGGACTCGATGCGAAGCGTGCAATAAGGTCTTCTTTCCCAGGAAGGAAGTATGCCCGGACTGCTTTGATGGGAGGTTGAAAGCCGTGCCCCTAAGCAAAAGAGGCAAACTTCACTCCTATACCCTTTCATTCATGGGCTTGCCTGGCATGAAAACACCTTATGCCGTAGGTTTTATAGAGCTCCCCGAGCGGATCAAACTTTTTTCCGTGTTAACGGACTGTGAGCCCTATGAGAAGGTATTAAAGGTAGATATGGAGATGGAGATGGTTATAGAGAAGATCAAACAGGATGAATTAGGCAATGAGATAGTGGGTTATAAATTCAGACCTGTCAACAAGGAGGCAAAGCTGTGAATGAAGTTGCAATAGTTGGCATTGGGGGAACGAAATTTGGTAAACATACGGAAAAGTCCATCAGAGAATTAGCACTAGAAGCATGTCTGAAAGCCATTCGAGACGCTAATATAAAGCCCAAAGAAATCGAGACCGCTTATGCAGGGAATGCAGTTCAGTGGGAGTGGGGCCAGGGCCTATCCATAGGACAGGCCGTATTGAGAGAGCTGGGGATCACAAAGATACCCATCACACGGGTCGAGAATGCTTGCGCCACTGGATCCTGTGCCTTCAGAGAGGCCTGGTACAAGGTCGCTACAGGCACCTGTGATATTGCTCTGGTCTTTGGAGTGGAGCAGATGACGGTGGCCGATTCGATCAAGATGTTGACCATCATCGGGGGCAAGCAGTTCGCGGAGCGCGAAGGGGATATGGGGTTAAGCCCACCTGCTCTTTTTGCGCTGCTGGCGCGAAGGCATATGGAGGAATTTGGAACAACCCGAAAACAGCTAGCCATGGTGGCAGCAAAAAACAGGAAATATGGAGCTCTGAACCCCGATGCTCAACTTAGCAATGCTATCACCGCAGAAGAGATTTTGAATGAGCGAATGATCTGTGATCCACTAACTCTTTCTCAGTGCTGCCCTAGAGGGGACGGTGCTGCTGCGGCTGTTCTTGTGTCAAAGAAGCAAGCTAAGAAATATACCTCCATTCCCATCTATGTTGCTGCCTCAATTCAGGTCTCTGGGACCTATCCTGATGATCGAAGTTTTACCTTTTTCGATCCTGATGTCCGAGGGGCGAAGGCCGCTTATGAGATGGCCGGCTTAGGTCCAGAAGATTTAGATCTGGCTGAGGTGCACGATTGTTTCAGTTCAGCAGAGCTTGTCCATTATGAGGATTTGGGTTTCTGCAAAAAGGGAGAAGGAGGCCGCTTCATTGAGGAAGGGCTCTCTGACATAGGAGGAAAGATTCCTGTTAATACAAGCGGCGGACTGCTCTCCAAAGGACATGTGCTTGGTGCTACAGGAGTGTCCCAGATAATAGAGGTGGTGAGGCAGCTCAGGGGACAAGCAGGAGAAAGACAAGTAAAGGATGCAAAGGTAGGGCTGCAGCATAACGCGGGAGGATTCCTGCACACTGACACCGGTACGTGCGTCATCCATATCTTAAAACGATAAATGAGGGGGATGAAAAATGGAACAGGGTAGAAGATATTGGAACATGGAGATGGAATCGATCCTCAACACTCCTCAGATGAAGGAGATCCAGTTGGAGAAGATGAAAAAATTAGTGAAACGTCTCTACGAGAACAAGCCTTTTTGGAAGGAGAGGATGGATAGAGCTAAAGTCAAACCAGAGGATATTAAGAGCATCAAAGACTTTAGGTACAGAATCCCCGTTTTCGATAAAGCCCAACGTCGGCAACTGGCTGAGGAATGCGGGATGGATATGACTAAAGTAGTCGATAAGACAATTGGAGTCCCCTTGGAGAATATTTGTCTCATGGCTGCCACGTCCGGTACTACGGGGGAACCGACGCCTTATCCTCATACTGAGCATGATAAGTCTTGGCTCTCTGAGATTGTTGCTCGAATGCTATGGAGGATGGGACTCCGTCCAGGGAATCGGGTCGTGCATGCCTTTGGATTGAGTATGTTTTGGGCTGGTGTTCCTTACGCCACTTTTTTTCAAAAAGTCGGGGCTTGCATCTTCCCTGTGGGTGCTGAAGCAGGTGCGGAGAGAATTTTACACTTTATCAAGCTTTTCAAGGTTGACACTTTAGCATGTACCCCATCCCTGGCTGAGCATCTGATAGAAAAAGCCCCAGAAGTTCTTGGTGAAAATGTTGGAGATCTGGGTATCACGCGAATCTTCTGTGCAGGAGAGCCGGGAGCAGGTATTCCTGAGGTGAGAAGAAAGCTCGAAACTTCTTATGGAGCAAAACTCTATGACCATGGCGGATCATGGGGAATCTCTTGTGACTACCCAGAATAT
>JAJRAB010000108.1 GCA_028683025.1 Candidatus Methanomethylicus sp.
AACTAACACGTCGCCCCCCTCCTTCAGGCAGTCATGGACTTCCTTTTCCACATCGGTTAGGAATGGTTTGAGCTCCTCAAAATCCCTGGCAAGCCTCAGCTGCCGGTTAACCCTGTCAACCATGGCCGCGCCGACGCCTGAGCCTGTGGAACCCACTTTTTTCATGAGGAACTCGTCGTTCCTCTCCTTGCTGATATGTTCGGGGAGGATAACTCCGCTGTTGTTGTCTAGCCCAATCCTTCCCCTGGCGCCAGTCATGTCAAGCTCCTTCATCAGTGTCTCTATGCTGTAGAGCGCCCCAGATGCTACCAAAAGCCTGGAATTCTGGTTAACGAATGCACAGGGTACTATCCTCAGTTTGATCTCCTTACCGTCATGCACAAGTGTGTGCCCGGCATTTATTGATCCTGTTCTAACCGCCAGTTTGTAGTTGTCCTTGCAGCCCATATAGGCAGCTATCTTGCCTCTGGGGGATGGTCGCCAGGCAACCATCTTTCCCCTCGTCTCCGAAGAAGCCGCCAACAAGAACCGTGGCTCCCATAATCTCACCAGAGAAACAGAAATCCCACTTTCTATAAAAAGCTTTAACCAGGTGCAGATCCAAATCTGTGTTCCTACATCTAGAAACCTTCTAAAGCCAGCTGTGAGTAATACGCCTTGAAATCGAGGGAGAAGCAATGCAGGTATTTGGAATCAAAACCCCGATAATAAAGCCAGGCGATGATATAGTCACTATAGCACTTGTCAGCTCCCAGAAGCAGGGATTGAATATTGAGGACCGCGACATCCTTGTTTTTTCAGCCAAGGCTATCGGGGCCGCTCAGGGAAGGCTTGTGGATACTTCAAAGATCAAGCCATCAAAGGAAGCTATGAAGATCTCGGAAAAATATCATCTGGATCCCCCTTTTGCCGAAGTGGTCCTTCAGGAGTCAGACCAGATCCTCGGGGGCGTCGAATTTGCCTTGGCCACCATTAAAAAAGGGGTTCTTGTTGCCAATGGAGGAGCCGACCAGTCAAATGCGCCGACTGGGTTTGTTGCCCTCTGGCCTGAAGATCCCCAGAAATCTGCGGAAGAGCTGAGGCAGTCCTTTAAAAAAATGAACCTGGACGTTGGAATTCTCATTGTGGATAGCAGGACGCTCCCCCTCAGGATGGGGAATAGCGCCGTTGCCATAGGCATCTCGGGCTTCAGCCCAGTGGACGATCTGAGAGGGGAGGAAGATCTCTTCGGGAGGCGGATGCGAATAAAAAGGCTTGCAGTGGCTGATGATCTTGCCAGCGCAGCCCAGCTTGTCATGGGTGAAGCTTCCGAATCGACACCCATTGCCCTCATAAGGGAAGCACCTGTAACCTATGGCGAAGGATACAAGATAGATTCAGCCTTTATTCCAAAAGAAGAATGCCTAATAATGCACCTATTGGATAAGTATTAATTTCAATATGCTCCATAATGATCCCTAAGCAGTCCTAATGTTTCATTGGCAAATATATAGAAACCCTTAATTATGATTTTTAACTAGTTAAATCCAAGTTTGAGGTATGGTAATGTCAGCAGATCTTGATGCCCTTGACCGACTAATAATAAACAATCTTCAATCCAACGCCAGGACACCCTTTTCAAAGATAGCCAAGGAAGCGGGCGTCAGTGAAGCTACCATATTCCTAAGGGTCAAACACCTCCAGCAGATTGGAGTAATCAAAGCCTTCAGGGCAATGGTTTCGCCATCGAAGGTAGGGAAGAGCCTCTCTGCATTCATTCTTGTGAGGGCTGACCCGCGAAAATACAATGAGGTGCTGAACATAATCCGGGAACTTTCCGAGGTAACGGAAGCCTACGATGTCACCGGTCCCTATTACCTGATTTGCCGGGTGGATGTGGCTGACAAGGAATCCTTGGCTAAAGTGATAGACCTAATCGGCGGAGTTGAGGGAGTCTCAAGCACCGAAACTGCAATTGTTCTAAAGGAAGTTAAGGAGAATACTGGTATTAAGCTCTAGTCAGCCATAATTAGGCTCGAAATGCTTATGGGGTCCTTTCTTCCGGAGAAATTGATTATCGACAAAGCTAATGCCGATTATCATGCAGGAACTATGCTGTCATTTGGTTTCGAATTCCCTGCCGCATTTGGGGCACTTGGCAAATCCGCAGTTGCCAAAGGTTGCATCTCTGCAGCCCTGGCATGCAAAGGTTCGGGAATACATTAGACTGAATCGGTTGCCGCAGAAGGGACAATTTAGCACATTGCTCATGGCCAAACCCCTTTCTAAAGTCTGGCGCAGAAAATATAAAGCTGTCTATCATGTTCCACTTGGTGCACTTTAATGCCAAAACCGTTAGTGATTACTGCCGATGACGACGAGGTACTCGACATCGAACTGGAGGAGGACTTTCTAAAGGCTAATGAAAAAATGGCAGCCCTCAACAGGAAGACCTTTGACAGGGCGGGTGTCAAGGTAATTGATTTTATGGGCTCGATTGGAAGCGGAAAAACTTCCATTATAGAAAAGTTGGTCGAGGCATTGAAGGAAAGGTACAGGATAGGAGTCATCGCAGGCGACACAGCCACTGCCATCGATGCCGAGAGAATCGGAAGGCACGGTGTGCCGTCAATTCAGATCAACACTGGAAGGGAGTGCCATCTGGACGCCCCGCTGGTAAGGAAGGCTTCCAAAAAGCTCTTGAGGGAAGGCGTAAACCTCATCTTCATTGAGAATGTCGGTAACTTGATCTGTCCTGCTGAATTTCTTTTGGGCTCTCATGAGAGGGTCGTGGTCGTAAGTGTAACTGAAGGCGAGTACATGATCAAGAAAAAGGGAGACATCTTCAGGGCAGCAGAGGTAGCCGTTATCAACAAGAAGGATATGTCCGTTCCCATGGGTATTGATCCTGAAATGCTGGTAAAGGATGCCATGGATGCAAATCCAAAGATTAAGGTGGTTGTCACAAGTACCCGAACCGGCGAAGGAATCACGGATCTGGTGAAAGCTCTGGGCCTGTGAGCTCACCATTCGATAGTTATTTTAAAGGGATCATGTTTGTCAGTATTGGCGGATGAAGTAACGATGGTCTCATGAGCATAGCGGTGAAGAGACATCGATGGGCGATCTGACGCCTGAATTATTTTGCCTCATTTCCTAAGGTATCTTAAGGATAGTAACATAGTACCGTTAATTGAATAATAAAATGAAGAATATTTAGATAATAAATAATTTATTTTATTCTTATTACATAAGGGATATATATTTTAAAAGAGTATTTTAACGCAGTTGAAAAGGGGAGGAAAAAATAGTTGCTAAAGAAAATTTTAGTAGCTAACCGGGGAGAAATAGCGCTGAGAGCCATCCGTGCCTGCAAGGAAATGGGGATCAAGACCGTAGCGGTCTACTCCGAGGCTGATGCTAATGCGAAATTTGTTTACTATTCTGATGAAGCATACCTCATTGGTCCAGGTCCTGCATCACAAAGTTACCTTAAAATGGACAAAATAATTGAAATCGCCAAGAAAACTGGAGCAGAGGGGATCCACCCTGGCTACGGTTTCTTGGCACAGAATGCCAAGTTCGTCATGATGTGCGATGAGGCTGGCATTGAATTCATTGGCCCCAAGGCCAAAGCCCAGGAGCTGCTTGGTGACAAGCTGGGGGCAAGAAGATCTATGAAGAAGGCAGGCATCCCCATTGTACCAGGTGCATTGGACGCTGTCCAGGACGATAAGGATGCCTTGGCGGTTGCGGATGAGGCAGGCTATCCAGTCATGGTAAAGCCTGCAGGCGGAGGGGGAGGCATTGGGATGCAGGTCTGCAGATCAAAAGATGACCTGCTTGAGGCAATCAAGAAAGCTCAGCGGCTGGCGGCTTCGGCTTTTTCACGACCCGAGGTTTACATCGAGAAGTACATAGATCGGCCCAGGCACAT
>JAJRAB010000024.1 GCA_028683025.1 Candidatus Methanomethylicus sp.
CTTTCAAGCCATCACTGTGCAAATCCGAGGCACCTTCGTTGCTTTACGTAGGTAGAATGCCTTCGAAGGCTGGGAACCTTCGTGAAAAATCACCATGGATATTGCTGGAAATTATGGCCAATCTTGTCAAAACCATGCCGAAAGTTGAAATGCGACTGATTGGCGATGGACCTGGCATCAGTTCACTCAAAGAAAGGGCAAAGGAACTTGGAATTGAGCGAAAAGTAGTATTTTCAGGTTACATCGATAACAGCCAACTCCCTCCGCTTTACTCAAGGAGCTGGATCACATTCATCCCAATGGAACTGGATTCCCTAGATCCCTTTTGGGACGGGTCGCTCAAAGAATCCCTCTCCTGCTCCACACCCGTGATCGGTTTTAACAGGAATGCCCGTAATCCATCAAATGGCGTTCCGAATATTGGATATTTAATTCCACCGGACTCAATTGAAGGCGCAAAAATACTCAAGATCCTACTGAGCGACAAAGCCAGTCTCCAAAAAGCAGGGGAAATTGGTAGAAAAGCCGTTTCCAGTTGCTGCTCTTGGGACTCTGTGATTGAACGGCTCGAATCCATTTATAATTCCCTGTTCTGAGCTTCAAACTGAGCCCCACATTTCCTCAGCTTTCTGATAAGCCTCAGAAAATTCACATACTCTTTCCACGAGAGCTTGCTGTCACCATTATGCCTGGATGCAAAGGCGTAAGGAACCTCTGCTATCCTGCCATAATCGCCCTTGATCAGGAGCTCGAGCAGTATCTTGAACCCGAGCAGGTCAAACTCAATTCCGTTCAATGCCGATTTTTTCAGTGCAAAGAAGCCCGACATGGGGTCCTTAACCTTCCTTGACTCTGGGAGCAGGGCATGGGCTATGCGTATGGCTCCCTTAGAGACGCTCCTCCTCCAAAGGGTCCAGCCTTCAATTGCGCCACCCTCAACATAGCGCGATCCTATTGCAACGTCATAACCATCATTGAGCATCTGCAGGAGCTTTGGGAGCGTCGAGTGAGGGTGCTGCATATCCGCATCCATGACTGCCACTAACTCCGAATCAGCTGCAATTATTCCATCTATCACCGCTGATGCGAGGCCATTTTTATTACTCCGCCGGATAACCCGCACGTTGGGGCGGGTTAAGGCAACCTGATCACAGAGCTCTGCAGTCCCGTCTGGGCTTCCATCATCAACCACTACGATTTCGAATTCTCTACCATCAAGTGACTCAAAGATTCCTTCGATAAGCTCGATTATGTTTTCCCTTTCGTTGAACGTAGGGAGCACAACCGAGAGCTCTGGCGGGGATAGGGATTTTTCGGGGTCATCGCAAATGGCGAATTGCAAATTTTTCACATCTTTGAAGGAATATTCAAACACTAGTGCTTTTCCTGTTTTTTTGCTTTACGCTTATACTCTTTGTATTAATAAAATAAACCCAAGAAAGGTAAGGAAAATTGCCTTTTCCTTGAGCACTGATGGCTTTTCAATGATTCCAAAAAAATTTCCAAAATTAGCCATTCGCTTTTGGCATCACGATGCCGTTCATTATAAGATCGATGAACTCGTCTGAACTTACACCCATAGACATCACCTCGAACTGCGCATGGGGATCCTTAGGCAAACGCGGCATATTTTGACTGGCAATAAATCCAAATAGAATTGTAGAAAGTGCCATGGGATTGACCTTTCGTATATTGCCTACTTGCATCTGGAACTCAAAAAATCTGCACAACCTTTCGTTAACTGCCTTTACCAACTTCCCCATTGATGCCGCTACGAGGGGCATCTCATTGGTCTTTTTAAATGATAATGCCATTGCTCCCAGATCTCCCGCCTCAACGCCCAATTCTTTTATGAGGCTTAGGATGCAGGATTCGAAATCCGCATCTTCTTCCAGCAAAAGGTTTTTGTCAATTATTCCCTCTATTTTTTTCAGGTTGAAGTCAAAAACCGCCCTGAGGATATTCTCCTTTGATTTGAACCTCCGAAACAGGGTGATCTCATTGACTCCTGCTTCGCTTGCAAGCCTTTTGGTTGTGACTCCACTGTAGCCTTCGCTCGAAAATAGCCTCAGAGCTGCCTCCATGATCCGTTTTATGGTATCTGTCTCCCCCACAGAGGATTCAGTTCTGGTTGTGGTTTCTTTTTCAATACTATCTGAACTAACCATCTTCCTTCTAGCTATCTCAGCCAATGCAGTCTTCCTTGTCATTGTCTCTTGGCACCTCCATCCTCTTCCGGGCTTTTGAGATCCTTGGTCGTAGCCTGAACCTTTTGTTATGGACAGGGCAATACGCCCCTGAGTCATCCGGGTACCAGCTGTGGCACAGATTGCACCATTTTCTCCCCCGGCTATAACCGAACCCAATCCCACATACTATAAAGCTCAGCATACCCTGACCCCTCTGACATAGTTTGGCAGCATTAAATCCACCATTGCAAGTAGAAAAGCTCTTGGCTCCCCAATCGGATGCCAACCTAGGACTAATTTTTCATGTTTTCCCATCATTCATGCCTCAATGCAGTTACTGGGTCCATTTTCGAAGCCCTCCTTGCAGGATACAATCCTGCCATTATGCTGATTAGGACGGCAAAAATGAACGTCATGATTAGCGTTTCAGGTGCAAAAGCTGGAGTGTATGAGAAGTTGGCTATTGCAGAAGTGGTCCTCGCATTTGTAATGCCAAAGCCTGTTGAAGCTCCAGTGCCCCCCCCAAGGCCACCTAAGAATAGAATCGGCATCAAATAGGAGAGTCCGATTCCAACTAGAATACCTGAAATCCCTCCGGCAATGCCCAGGAGGGAAGCTTCTGAAAGGAATATGGAAAGTACCTCTTTCTCCTTGAAGCCTATGGCCTTCAGGACCCCTATCTCCTTGGTCCGTTCCATAACCGAAACAAACATGATGTTTACTATGCCCACGCCTGCAACAAACAGGGAGATCCCTGCGATGGCCCCCAAAAGTATTGACAAAAGACCAATGATTGATGAGACTATCTCAGTAGTTTGTTTAAGTGTGATAAGATTAAGGGTAGTACCGTACAGAGCTCGGATATAGTTCACAACGCTGTCCACGTTGTCTGCCGAATCTGTCTTTACGACAATAATACTGTAACTGTTTCTCCCCAGCAAGGTCATGGCTCCCTTTATGGACATGAAGATACTGCTGTCTACCGAGGTGCCCATGGTCAATCCATAGGAATTGAGTGAGCCCACAACCTGGACTTCAGTCCTAACAGGATTCGCATTTCCTACTTCTATGGTTACAGATTGGCCAGGCTTTAGAAAAGCTGTGGTGAGGTCCTGGGGTTGTAGAACATTCAAACCGGCAACTATCTCCGAATAGCTACCGGTCTTATAGATGTACCCCGAACTGAACGATGCTCCGCTTATGGCGCTGTTGAACTGGCTGGGATCAATGCCAACCAGCGTAAATGTTCGGACCCCCCCAACACCGTAAACCCTGACCTGGGCTGTAATTTCGGGAATCACGCTGGCCACGCCAGGTATCAAAGCGATCTTGTTCACGTCACTGGGGGTTAGGATCTTGCCTCCCGTCGCAGTAATTGTTATTGTGTTCGATCCCAGCTTGTTTATCTGACCCAATATGCTGTTCTGTATACCTGCCGTTTGGGACGTAAGGGCGATAATGGCTGCAGTCCCAATCATAATGCCCAATATGGTGAGAAATGCCCGGAGTTTCCGCTGTCGGATTCCGCGTATTCCCCATCTTAAGGTATCCGATGCTCTCATTTCTTGGACCCGCTTCTATGTCTCCTGATTAGCAGAACAGCAATTACAGCTATGGTAGCAATGGAAAGGCCGAAGAGGATAATTGGGGACAATGGCACTGAGGGTACTGCCTGATTTTCAGAGCTTGAAGAATTGGTTGAGGTTCCAACCGTGAGCTTCATTGTTGTGGCAAGGCTGTCTGTTATCTGTTGTCCCAATGCATTCTTGTAGGTGTAATTAAACGAAATGCTGTAGGTGCCATTTGTAACATTGCCTGCCATATAAGAGATGGTCAGCGATGAAGGAACGTTAACAGCCAGGTCACCAAGGAATATGGCCCCTTCTGAGAAGGGTGTTATTCCATCGGTTCCGCTTGGGGTTACACGTACGCTCTGGGCAGTAGTTGTCCCAAGATTTATGAGAGTAATGGCAAATGAGAAAGGTGATCCTGGCACAACCGTCTGGGGGAATGTGGAACTATCGAGAACCACCAGATCCACTGCTCCCCTAACCAGAACGCCCACGGTGCTGATCTGCTGTTTGGATTTATACTGCAGGTCGGTATAGGTTGTGGTAATGCTGAATGTTGACCCGGTACTGGCCGCAGCGGGAGTAACGAAAATGCTCAGCGGAATCGAGACCTCATGGCCGGGTTCAATGTCCTCAATCTGCCAAATTCCATCGCTCCCAATGAGAATATAGGGAGATGAGGTTGACTGGCTTCCTGGTAGAGTGAGAGCTATGGTGGGCGATTCGGCTGTACTTGTGCCAACATTCCTGATAATGAGCGTAAGATTGTTGGTGAAGCCTGCCCTAAGGTCTTGGGCCGAAAGGCTCACATCAATGTTGGCTGCAGGTGCATTTGTGAAAGGAACACCCAACGACAGGTACCTCGTGTCCTGCTTTGATTTTATGTAATCCGAATAGGCAAGCGCCACTGGGATCTGATAGACTGACCCGGCAGAGGATGGGGAGGCAAATATGCTTACAGGAATTATAACACTCTGGTTAATACCGATGCTGCCAAAGATCCATTTCCCATCGCTTTCAATCAAAGTGAGAGGTGATGAAGAGCCTGCCCCTGGAAGGGTGATTGAAGCTGTGACGGCATCCGCTTCCGCATCCCCTATGTTTGTTATGGTCAAACTAAGCTGGTTAATCTGGCCAGATGTGAGTTCCTTCTGGGAAAAATCGACTGATAGTACAGCCCCCTGCATGCCTAGTGGCTGGACAATGTATCCAAGTATGCGGGTGTCGGTTTTTGCTCCTCCATATTGGTAGGAAAAGGTATAGGTTAATTGGTAAATGTTGCTGGCAGCAGATGGGCTCACATAAATCGTGATCTTCAGCAGTACGCTTCCATGGGCCCCTATATCCCCTAGGACGAACTTATTGTCAGACCCGTTCAAAATCATCACGCCCCCCCCTGCTTGGGAATTGGGCAATGTGATGGTCAAAGTTACCTGCGAAGCCGTATAATCTCCTGCATTGGTGATATTAAGCGTAACATCGTTGAAGGCACCCGGTGTAAGATACATAGCATCAGAAGCTACCACTATGCTTGGATTTGAAGCCGCAAGTATTCCCGGCACAGCCAGGGCGTTTGTAAATAGAAGCATCAGCAACAATGGAGCGATTAAAAGCTTCCTGCTAAGCCAAGTGTTTCCCTTGCCACCCTGCGCTCTTACACTCTCAGTATTATTATCAATATTATTCTTCGACAATCTGATTTACCTCTTTTTCGATTTCCCCATCCTTCACATATAGAATCCTATTGCAGTACTTTACAAGAACCATATTGTGGGTTACCATAAGAATTGTTACCGTCTCTTCTCTGCACAAATGTCGCAGAATCTCAATTATCTCAGAAGATGATTTCGAGTCGAGGTTGCCAGTAGGTTCGTCAGCCATAATTATCTTCGGACTGTTAGCCAATGCCCTTGCAATCGCGACCCTCTGCTGTTGGCCACCGCTCAATTCACTGGGTTTGCGCTTTTCAAGTCCTTGGAGTCCGACCATCCCAAGCAGAGCTTTTGCCCTTTCGCGCCTTTTAGTGATAGGTATTCCCGCCGCCATCATGGGCACCTCAACGTTCTCCAGAGCGCTCATGTAGGAAAGGAGATAGAAGTTTTGGAAGATAAAACCAATTTCTGCATTCCTGACATCTGCAAGGTCATCATCACTCATCTTGGATATGTCATTGCCATCAATCGTAATTTGGCCTTGGGTTGGCCTATCCAACGCTCCAAAAAGATTCAAAAGCGTAGATTTGCCGCTGCCGGAAGGTCCAACTATGGCTATAAAATCGCCCTTCTCAATGCTGATGGTAACTCCGCTCAGGGCTGCAAAGCCTGTTTTGCCTATGTTGTAGACTTTTTGCAGACTATTTGTGGTCATTATGTTGCCATGACTGCCAGCTATCAATTAAATCACTGCAAGTGAGTGCTTGCATGCTCAGATATAAGGTTACTCTTGAAAATAAATTTTCAAATTTTTGAAAGGGATGTGCGTTATTAAGAATAAGGTCGCCTGCCAGGGAATTTGGTCGGCTATATGCAAATGGGGGAAATGAGAAATTTAACTCCCATCCAGGCATACTGCGAAGGTAATCAAATCACCTTGACAGCTTCCATTGAAGCGCTACTTGCTTCATCTGAATTGCAGTGGTCAGCCTCAGCTATGCTAGAAGAATGGTCAGATGGAGAACTACAAAGTTACCAGTCAGACTATTTGCCAGATGAGGGTTTCCAGTCGCTTAAGCTAACACCAGAAAATAGGGCCATTTGAACCCAATACAACTGCGTCCGTGAGATCTGTATGGCTAACTGTTGCAAAACCATAAGTAATCATATCTCCAGAAGAGATTACTGAAAAATCGACTTTATGGTGAAAACGAATGCGCATAAAACAATTTATCCTCTTCCTGCTAGTGCTCTCGTCACTAGTTCCTATTTCATTCCAGTCACCCGTAATAGCCTCTGTTGGCGCGCCCCGTATCGGTGCCATTGATTCCAATGGCAACCTGCTGCTAGCCAACAGCTCTGTCTCGATTACTGCTGGTGAACTCTATCCCACCAGTGTTGACTCCTCCCCTGCCTATTCCTACAGCTTTGCAATATTCTTCAGCTACGGCAATGACACCCTCGTTACTTTCTCTGGTGCTCAGTTCAGCCTCTACCTGAGCAAAAATGGCTACTCTTCCATATCGCCCGATGATGTTCCCTATGCATCCGATTTTTTTGTCAATGACCTTTACCAGGGCTTTCCTACTAACATAACTTGCAGCAACCCCACACTCAAGGGAGGATCGGCAATATTCCAGCTGGGCACGGAGATGCTCCATAACCCTTCCACAGGGGAGAACATGAGCTGCCGAGTGTTGGTGGGTCCAGTTCCAATCGGCATATCTGCCGACTACAAATATGTCAAAATCTTTGACGGCGCATCATCCCTGATTGCTGTAAGTTCTCAAGTCGTGAACATACTCCCCTACTTTGCCCTGACCCCGGAGTCAGGTTCGGCTGGGACGTTTGTGACAGTAAATGGGACTGGTTTGCCTGAAGGCAGACACTATGGCATATACTACATGTCTCCCATCAGTGGTTTGGTGGCAGAAGTCGCCGCCAATTCAATTGGTCTAGTCAACTATTCATGGAACATGGCGGATCTGGCCAATAACTTTTCTATTGACCCTGTTCAGACCATTGCCATAACCGTTCGCGATTTGGTTACAAATTCGTCGGTTGGCAATCTTACCTTCACCGAATACAGCCGCGTCTTTACTCTAATCCAAGGTGAATCGAATGCCACCAATTCAGGCAATGGAACTGCAACCGTTGACGTTAAGGCTCTTGGAAGCCTCCTGATCGCTGGAGATTACTTCAATCCAGGCAACATCTCATTCTCTATAGGCAACGTGGTTTTAGGCACCGCTTCAGTTTATGCCAACTCCAGCTTCAATGCAACATTTGAAGTTCCTCCCCTTACAAACGGGCTCCACACCGTTAGCTGCCTCAACAATGGTGTGTCATATACTTTCAAAGTGAATGCCCTGCCTACATTGATCGGGGCACCTGCCTCAGGCCCTGTTGGTTCAATGGCTCAGCTGCAGGCCTACTCTTTCCTCCCCAATACGACCTACTACATTTATTGGTACGGACTCAGCATGGGGGATGGAACTTGGTATAACCTTGCTAATGCCACGACCAACTCTACTGGGCAATTCTCAACCAGCATTACTATCCCATCCTCCTATGGCGGATCCCATGCTGTTGCAGCCACCTCTTCATTCTCTGGCAACAGCAATGGCTCAATTGCTATCTATGCCTTTACAACCTTTACCTCAAGACCTGCATTCAATTACATGATTACATTCCAGCTAATCGGCATAGGATCGGATTATGTTGGCCCTGTCCTGACTATTGATGGGAATTCCTATACCGCAGCGCAACTGCCCCAAAGTATCACTTGGACTGAAGGGACATTGCACAACTATTCCTGGTCATCACCACTTCTCTCCTCATCCTCAGGGAAACGCTACATTTGGTCATCGACGTCTGGAATTGCTGCGAACCAATCTGGAAGCATCCTTGTTTCCGGTGCCGGGACTTTGACTGGCAGCTTCCAAATTCAGTACCAGCTTATTATCCAAGCTTCGCCTTCCAATGGCGGCATTGTGGCTCCATCGGGTACAACATGGCAAAATTCCAACAATAACGTCCAGCTCAATGCAACTCCCCTCCAAGGATTTACCTTCGAGAGATGGGGCGGGGATTTGGCTTCATCCCAAAACCCGTTAGTGATCAACATGACAGGTCCGAAATCTATCGTGGCCAATTTTGAGGAGATGCCCCATGACGTCCAAATTACTTTCCAGCAGTCTGTTATCGGTTCTGATTCAGTAGGTACGGTGCTTGTTGTCGACGGCACATCCTACATGGCAAACCAGTTGCCCCTGACTCTGACCTGGCTCTCCGGGACTTCCCATAACTATTCCTGGTCTTCACCAGCCCAGACATCCCTGTCTGGTAAGCGCTATGCCTGGCTATCGTCATCTGGTCTGGCAGGCAATCAATCTGGGATGATAATTGCCCCTCACGACAACGGTTACATCACTGCCAGTTACCAAACCCAATTCAAGCTTGTTGTGCAATACAATGCCACATCAGGCAATGCAATCCCTAGTGGAATCAACTGGTACAATGTAGGCACAACAGTTCAATTGAATGCGACTCCTGCTTTAGAATACTATTTTGCAAATTGGAGCGGAAGCATATCCAGCCAAGAAAGTAGTTACCAATTAATAATCAACAGTGAGAAGGCAGTTGCTGCCAACTTCGTGCCAAAGAACATAGCCCCCGTGAACATCTCGCTGGTTTCTTCCAGCATGGTGACAGGCAATCCGATCACCATTTCAGGCACTATTGGAACCTACATTCCTGTGAACATTACGCTATTGCAGTCAATAAACGGCTCAGGCTTCTCTTACTTTGCATCTGTATCTGCTATCAATGGTTCTTTCCAGTACACCTTTACCCCGTCAGGAACAGGCACATACAAGTTCAAAGCCAATTGGACAGGCAACAACGAGTATAGGAGCGCCGAATCATCTGAGGCTGCGGTTCAAGTAATCCCCCCTCCAATGGACTACACCCTCTATGTAATTGTAATCGCTGTAACCGCCGTTGTGCTAGTCGTTGTAGCCTATCTACTACGTTCGAGGAGAAAGTAGGGCTCATTCCCTCGAG
>JAJRAB010000029.1 GCA_028683025.1 Candidatus Methanomethylicus sp.
TCAATCTCGATAAGCCTCCTGGACCTAGTAGCCACGAGGTGGTAGCCTGGGTAAAGCGGTTGCTGGACTTGGGAAGGGCAGGCCACGGAGGGACGCTTGATCCAAAGGTCAGTGGCGTGCTCCCCATCACCTTAGAGAGAGCCACAAGAATTATCGCTTTCATAATGAAATCTGGAAAGGAATATGTTTGCCTGATGGAGCTCCATGAGGATTTGCCTGAAGAAAGGCTCAACAAAGTCATCAATGAATTTATCGGTCCGATATACCAATTGCCACCTGTTCGCTCCGCCGTAAAGAGAGCACTAAGAGTAAGAACCATTTATTCCATCAAAGTCTTGCAGAAAGATGGAAAATATGTGCTGATGCGGGTCAGCTGCGAAGCAGGGACCTACATCAGGAAACTGTGCCACGATATTGGGGAGCTCCTAGGATGTGGTGCCCACATGCGTGAGCTCAGGAGGACAAGGGCTGGACCCTTCAAAGAAGTGATCGGCATGCATACACTCCACGAGCTTCTTGACGCAATCTCTCTCTGGAAATCAACGGGAGACGAATCACTGCTGCGAAAAGTCATTAATCCTATTGAAGATTATATGTATGAATTCCGTAAAGTTTACATCAGGGATTCGGCTGTTGATGCAATATGCCATGGTGCCAATTTGGCAACCCCTGGTTTGCTAAAGGTCAATGCTGGCATAAAGGCTGGCGAAGTAGTCTGCATCTTTTCCGGAAAAGACGAACTTGTGGGGTTAGGCAAGGCGCTCCTATCAAGTGAAGAAATGATACGGTCAGACCATGGCATAGTGGTTCAAACAGAGCGAATCGTGATGAACCCCGGAACCTACCCCAAGGGATGGTCCAGCGAGTGAAGCCATTGGAAAATGGTTCGTATCTTGCTAAACTTGAGCGGGAAGCGAAAGCCATCCTTGATGCCAAACTAAAACCCCAAGGTAGTCCTGACAAGAAGCAGCATAGGGGATCAAAAACAAGTCATTACTACTCCAATGCCCCGTCCATGTCAAAGGAAAAGTTCCTTCTCCGCCTCTGCATAAAGGGGCAATTCATTGATTTGGCCAGCTCTGGCGGCATTTTCTCCAAAAACAAAATTGATCTTGGAACCCTTGTACTGATTGAAAGCCTCACCCTGCCGGAAAACGGGGAGATCCTTGACATGGGTTGCGGTTATGGTCCAATCGGGATTACAGTTTCAAAAATAAAGCCTTTGCTGAAAGTCACCATGGTTGACATTAATCCGACTGCAGTTAAGCTTGCAAGGGAAAACACGGAGCGGAACAACGTTGGCACCATCGAGGTGCTTCATAGTGATTTATATGACAGCCTAGGCGACCGAACATTCAACGCTATCATTTCAAACCCGCCATTGGCAGCTGGGTATGGCGTAATTCACCCTCTGATTGAGGGGGCTTTTGTGCATCTGAAGGAAGGGGGTTACCTGCAGTTGGTTCTAAGAAGAGGCACCAATGCCATCCCAAATAAAATGAAGGCAGTCTTTGGCAATTTTGAACTGGTCTCAAAGAAGAGTGGCTATAAGGTCTTTAGATCAGTAAAAACAAAGGCTGATCATGTCCCAATATTTTTCAAAGCCGCATCTGATGAAGGCAAAAAAAGAAAAGCAAAAAAAGAAGTACTGGCTGATTGAAGAGAAGACGCACAGCCGACGTATCCTAGCTCGGTAGGGAGCAAACCTAAATAAGGCTCATGCCTGGAGAACGGCTAGGTCCCGTAAGCTTGTGACTCGCAAGGGTCTCGGGGGTTCAAATCCCCCCGTCGGCGCCATTTTTAATAAAAACTATAGGTCAAGTGGTGTCGTTCGCCGTTAGAGTTAAATACTTTCATATTGTTTCTAATTTGCCTCGAAGTAGGGGTGCACGTATTGAGTTCATCATATAGGCATATTGTCAGAATAATAGACGCTGATCTGAAGGGTGAAGACAAGGTAGCATATGCTCTTAGTAATATTAGGGGCATCGGCATCAACATGGCTTACGCCATAACGAGAAGCTGTGGTGTAGATCCTGAGGGGCGTGTAGGCCTTCTTCAGGATAGCGACCTTAAGAGACTGGAAGAAGCATTTACAACCATTTCCACTAAATTCCCCAGGTACATGTTAAACAGAAGGAAAGATCCATTCACAGGCAAAGACGAGCATCTACTGGGCTCTGACCTCGTTGTTGGAATTAAATCCGATGTTGATCTAATGAAGAAAACCAAGAGCTGGAAGGGTGTAAGGCACTCGCTTGGTCTGAAAGTTCGCGGTCAATGCACAAGAACCACTGGAAGGTTTGGAACCGCAGTAGGTGTCGCCAGGAAGTCGATAGTCCAGGCGCAGAAGGCACAGAGTGCTGCAACGGAGCAGAAATGAGGGTGAAAATTAATGGGAGATCCTAAAAAAAGCAGACGAACATGGCAAGGCCCGCGTCATCCGTGGAAGAAAGACAGCCTGGTCAAGGAACTGGGCCTATTGGGCAAGTACGGCCTTCGAAACAAAAGAGAACTGTGGACCGCCAACTCTATTTTAAAGTCTTACCG
>JAJRAB010000066.1 GCA_028683025.1 Candidatus Methanomethylicus sp.
TAAGCAGAATTTCTAATCGTATGTAAAATCATACCTCCCCTCTCTCCCAGTATTATCCGTTTCCACTAGCAGGTACCTGAACAAGAGAGGGGCCGGGGGTGAGTTCTGCAAAGGCACAGGATGGATTTCCTTAAATCCTCATTACATTTATGCACTGCCGATCATAAGGCTTATGATGCACATCACATGAAATTAAGAAATCGCTTTTCAATAATAACACTTGCCTGCACGCTGGCATTCTCAGCTGCCACTGAATCATCTGCCCAACCATTAGCCCCCCTGAAGGTCGTCCCATCAATAGAGCAGCAAGCCTATCAGCAGCTTGAAACCATAGGGTTCATCCATTTTTCGATCAACACCTTTACCGGAAAAGAGTGGGGGTATGGAGACGAATCCCCTGCTCTCTTCAATCCAACAGCCTTGAATGCCGAACAATGGGTCATTGCAGCAAAGGAAGGAGGACTAAAGGAACTTATCCTGACGACCAAACATCACGATGGATTCTGCCTGTGGCCAAGCGCATTCACGGAGCACAGCGTCAAGAATAGTCCATACAAAAACGGGAAAGGCGATGTGGTCCGTGAATTCGTGGATGCCTGCCACAAGCATGGCTTGAAGGTCGGGTTCTATCTATCCCCCTGGGACAGGAACCATGCTGACTATGGAAAACCAGAATACATCACGTATTATAAAAACCAACTCACCGAACTCCTGACGCAATATGGCAAGGTAGACGAGATGTGGTTTGATGGCGCCAATGGAGGGGATGGCTATTATGGCGGAGCGAGAGAATCCAGGACAATAGATCGCGAAACCTATTATCAATGGGAATCTATATTTAGCCTGGTCAAAAAACTCCAGCCCGGCATCCTGATCTTTTCTGATGCAGGACCGGACATACGATGGGTGGGCAACGAACATGGCTATGCCGGAGAAACTTTCTGGTCTACTATTGATAAAAGCAAACTCGTCATAGGCGCTTCTGACAGCGACTACCTCAATGTCGGTGATCCGAATGGGAATGCATGGCTCATCGGCCAATGCGATGTCTCGATACGGCCGGGATGGTTTTATCATCCGGAGCAGGACTCATTGGTCAAGTCACCACTTCAACTGGTGGACCTCTATTATAAATCCGTCGGACGAAACGGTGTATTGCTACTCAACCTGCCTCCAGACAAACGCGGCCTCATCCATGAAACGGATGTGGCATCCCTCAAGGCTTATAAAAGCATCATTGATTCAACGTTCCATACCAACCTGGCGTTGGGTAAGGTAGCAAGTATTAGTATGGATAAATCCAATTACAGGTTTGCAGCAAGGGACGTCACAGATGGCAAGAGCAGTACCAACTGGTATCCTCCTGTCGATAAGGAGACAGAAGACGTAGTCCTTGATCTTGGTGCCGAGTTCGCATTTGACCGGATCATGTTACAAGAGCCTGTTTTTCTTGGCCAGCGTATCAGTCATTTTATACTCTATGTTCAAGAGGCGGATGAAGAATGGAGAGAAATAGCTGCAGGAACCACTATAGGCTATAAACGGCTGCTTCGAATCAATGAGGAAAGGGCTCGGTTTATAAAGATTATCTTCAGCGCAGAAGGAATAAAACCAGCGCTCAGCGAGATTGGTATATTTCATTCTGCTGATGCAGAAAAATGAAATGTAAAAGCAAAATCACTGTCACTGAAAGGTAGGCTTTAATTATAGTAATTGCCTTAAGCCCCTTAAGCCTCTTTGGCCTTTTCTCTCATTTCAACTTTTCATTTTTCACTTTTCATTTTTCACCAACTATTTTTGCATAACAAAAATAGAAGCAATGCAATCCAAAGCCACTTCCCCCGAAGAGTACATAGACAGCCTTCCTGATGACCGAAAGAAAATCATCAGTGAGTTGCGGAAGATCATCCTTAAAAATCTGCCAAAAGGATTTAAGGAAGGCATGGGGTACGGGATGCTTGGCTATGTAGTGCCTCATTCCCTTTACCCCAAGGGTTATCATAGCGATCCCAAGCAACCTCTTCCCTTTATTTCCATCGCCTCCCAAAAAAACCATATTGCCCTTTATCACATGGGCCTTTACGGCGGCGAATACCTCGATTGGTTCCAAAAGGAATGGAAAAAACATACCGACAAGAAACTTGATATGGGCAAAAGCTGCATACGCTTCAAAAAAGCCGAAGACATACCGCTGGACCTGATCGGTGAGTTGTGTACGAAGATTACACCTCAGGATTGGATCGCGGTGTATGAGAAGAATCTCAAACGATAAAATCCGCCTGGCCCCAACGGGCCATTGGCCGTGGCAGGAGCAAACAGTTCGACTCCGCTCTCTGCGACGCTCCTGCCACGGCCGGAGGCCAATTGCCTACTGCTCCTTGCTCCTTGCTCCTTGCTCTCCCGCTATACGGAAGCGCTGCGTGCGGGATCCTTGTACTGAGCGGAGTCGAAGTATCCGCTGCGCTACGACTTGCTCCCTGCTCCCTGCTCCTTGCTCCTTGCTGCTCTCTGCCCTCTGCTCTCTGCTCTCTGCCCTCTGCCCCCTGTTTCCTCTGTTTTAAAATAAGGAACAACATTTGCATACGATTTGCAGATGCATTATCACAGACCGATACGATTGTGGCTCTCAGCCTTGCTGCTGGTATGTACCACTGCTGCCAGTGCCCAGATCGTCAATATCGAAAAGAAAAGAATCCCCACCCCTACGCCTGGATGGTTTGGTTCGGTAGAATTCAACTTCGCGGGGTCAAAGACCACCAAGTCGACCCTTTCAATATACGCTGGCGGCACCCTCGAGTACAAGGCGCCCAACGAAAAAGACTTTTGGCTTTTTGATACCCGGTACAACCTCGTCAGCGGGGACAATGAAAAGTTTTCCAACACCGGTTATGGCTATCTGCTCTACAACAGGAAGTTGAGCCCCAACAGCCCTTTCCGCTGGGAGGTATTCTCCATGGTCCAGTACAACGACCTCACCAAAGTCGCCGCCCGCGCCAATGCAGGTACCGGTATACGTATCAAACTCACCCCTGAGTCCTACAAGAATGCCAAATTCTATTTTGGCACAGCCTACCTGTATGAATATGAAGAGCTGACCGAACCCCACGATTTTACCAATGAACAAAGGCTCAGCAGCTATTTTACCTTCACCCTCACCCCCGAAGAAAACGTAAGTTTTATCAGCACCACCTATGTGCAGCCCCTGCT
>JAJRAB010000027.1 GCA_028683025.1 Candidatus Methanomethylicus sp.
ATTCGATCGTGAGATAGAGATCGGCGTCCCAGACACCATGGGTAGGTACGAAATTCTCCAGATCCATACAAGAAATATGCCGCTGGCAAAGGATGTGGACTTGAAGAAGCTATCCAGCATAACACATGGCTTTGTTGGTGCAGATCTGGCAGCTCTTGGAAGGGAGTCCGCCATGAAGTCTCTTAGGAGGTATCTACCGCAGATTGATCTGCAACAGGAAAGGGTACCCCAGGAATTTCTGGAGAAGCTCGAGATTATTATGGATGATTTTACTAATGCTTTCAGGGAAGTGACACCGACAGAACTTAGGGAAGTTTACGTTGAAATCCCAACAATAAGATGGGAGGATATTGGGGGGCTGGAAGGTCTGAAACAGGAGCTGGTTGAGGCAATCGAGTGGCCCCTAAAGTATGCAGACAGGTTCAAAAGAATTGGAATAAAGCCTCCGAAAGGTGTACTCCTCTACGGACCTCCTGGTTGCGGCAAGACGTTGCTGGCAAAGGCAGTGGCAAATGAAAGCGAGTCTAATTTCATTACGATAAAAGGGCCTGAAATCTTCAGCAAATGGGTCGGAGAATCAGAGCGGGCGATAAGAGAGGTATTCAGGAAGGCCAGGACTGCAGCGCCAGTGGTCATATTCTTTGATGAGGTGGATTCCATAGCACCCATGAGGGGATCCGGAACTGGTGATTCTTTGGTGACGGAGAGGGTCATCAGCCAATTGCTAACCGAGATGGACGGGCTGATAGGTCTCGAAAATGTAGTTATCGTTGGTGCCACCAACAGACCAGATATAATCGATCCAGCACTGCTTAGGCCGGGCAGGTTTGACAAGCTGCTCTATGTTCCAGAACCTGACAGCTCCACAAGATTGCAGATCCTAAAAATACATACAAAAGAAATGCCGCTGGCAAAGGATGTGGATCTGGAGAAGCTTACAGTCGAGACGGAAGGTTACGCAGGTTCAGACCTCGAGGCAATCTGCAGGGAATCGGGTCTCATCGCCCTCAGAGAGGATCCGGATGCGAATGAGGTTCTGATGAAGCACTTCCTTGCTGCCAAGGCAAAGATTAGGCCTACCGTAAATGAGGACATGAGGAAGTATTACAAGATGTGGGAAGAGAGGAGTAGGCAGACCCTTAGGAGTAAGCAACCTCTGATAAATTTTGTATAATTGAATAGGATGGAGAGTGACCAAATCGTCCGATGAAAATATGCGGTGGAGGACAGAATCTCTGGATCTCATAATAATGGATCTGCTCAGCAAGAGGCAAGGAACTCTAAAAGATGAGGAACTACTGGAGATGCTTCGGGCAATGCTGAAAGAGCTCTCTGTTACGGAACTCAACAAGGTGCTGATTGAACTGGAACTGCGCGGTAAGATCAATGTTGCAGTGCAGAAGAAAGTAAGAATCATTACCTTGCTGAAGCCGAAACAGGGAGGACCGAACTAACCTATGGGAGTCAATTTAAGGGACCTAGTCACCACTATCCCAGCCCCACTTGACCTGATTAGGGGCAGGGTAGTGGCGATCGATGGATACAATGCGTTATATCAATTTTTAGCCATTATAAGGCAACCCGATGGCTCCTCCCTGATGGACTCCCAGGGGAGAATAACAAGCCATCTCAGCGGAGTCTTCTACAGGACAATCAATTTGCTGGAGGGTGGAGTCAAGCCAGCTTATGTTTTCGATGGCAAACCTCCCGAACTCAAGACAAATGAAATAGAGAGAAGAGCCAAAGTAAAGGAGAAGGCACGGGCTGATTATGCAGAAGCCCTTGAAAAGGGTGACCTGGTAGAGGCAAAAAAGCAAGCCCAAGCTACCTCAAAGCTATCTGTCAGTATGGTACAACAGGCGAAGGACCTGCTTGGTGCTATGGGGGTTCCATGGGTTCAAGCTCCATCCGAAGGAGAAGCCCAGGCAGCATTCATGGCGCGAAAGGGGGATGCATGGGCTACAGTCAGTCAAGATTATGATGCCCTCCTTTTCGGTTCTCCAAGACTGATAAGGAACCTTACCATCTCTGGCCGTAGAAAACTTCCTAACAAGCCAGTCTACATGAATATTGAGCCCGAGATGCTGAAGCTTGAGGATACGCTTGCACAATTGATGATGACACGGGAGCAATTGATTGATCTGGGGATCTTGCTTGGTACTGATTTCAATCCCGATGGGTTCAAAGGCATTGGCCCAAAAAAAGCATTCAAAATCATAACCGAGGCTCAATCATTGGAGAATGCTATTGCGAGGCACTTGATAGAGCCCGAAGGCGAGTTTGATTATGTTGCGATCCGGGATATTTTCCTTAATCCAAAAACTACTGATGATTATCATCTTGAATGGCGAGCTATAGAAAAGGATGTGGTTATGAGGATTCTTTGCGATGAGCATGATTTCTCCTACGATAGGGTCGAGGCAGCCCTGGCGAGAATCGAAAAGACCAGTAGCGAGATGAAGAAGCAGCCAAACTTGGAGAAATGGTTTTGAACATCAGTCCCATCCATACTTGCCATACAGCGGGACAAAGACGCAGCCGCCATAAGCGGTTTCTTTGAATTCTTCGCTGTTCCTAACCAAGAGGATTAGGTTCTGGACAGAAAAAACCTCGCCCACAGGTATCACCATTTTTCCCCCATCCTTTAGCTGCATCATCAAGGGGGGAGGTATTCTGGGGGCAGCTGCGGTAACGAGTATCCGGTCAAAGGGAGACCTTTCTTTGAGCCCCATCGTTCCATCCCCCTTAAAAATGCTGACCCTGTTATCGTAGCCACATTCCTGGAGATTATGGCTTGCGAATTCAACAAGGGAGGATATTCTTTCAATGGCAAAGACATGCCCCCACAGCGGCTCTGGCAGATTGCTGGGAGCGACAATTTCTGCACATACTGCCGCATGATAACCAGTGCCAGCACCTACCTCAAGCACAATCTGCCCAGGCTTTAAATCCAATAGTTCACACATGATTGCAACCATATGCGGGGCAGATATGGTTTGGCCATCAAATGAAGGGAGCGGCGAGTCGGCATAGGCTGAATCCTTCAGCCCAATGGGAATGAACTCCTCTCGCGGCACCTTCAATAAGGCGGCTATCACTTCCTTTTTCTTTAAGAAACCAGCCTGTCGAAGGTTCTCTACTAAGCCATTTCTCCTCGAAGCAAAGGAATCCAACTTGCTCACTTCTAAATATTTATCTGTAGACTATGATTACAAAAATACTTGGTTATTATGGTTGAGTTCGCGTTTTTAGCCATGGGATCGGTTAGGATAACTGCCACCCATGCCACAACTTTAGAAATAACCAAGGAAGATGTAAAAACCACAATGGGACACTGTATAGTAGCAACGCAGTCCGAGGTAGGACTTTCCGATCTTCCCCTTGAGCTAAAAAGACTTTTAAGAACTGATGGTTCAAAAATCGCTTTAACTATCAAAGTTGGGGGGGTCAACGACACAATCCAAGGCTATGGTCATCATGATCTACCACTTACATCGACTTTTGAAATGGTAGCTAGGAAGAGTTCATTCATATGCGGAAGGACATTGATGATTGGCGCTAACAAGGCAGCATGTGATTTGAAAAGGGAACTTGTGAGTGCTTTACGAAAACAAGATTCGCATGCAATAATCACAATTTCAGTACAAGAAGTAAGTGAATTGCCCCACTAGAAAAGAGGAGATATGCACAACTATAATAAAAATGGAAAAAAGAGCATTAGACACGACGTCGTCGTGTCTTTTTAGGGTTTTCAACTTCATTGAGAATATGGTCGAGGATAAGATCAGCTCCAACTCCAAAGATGGACTCAATCTTTGTCTCAAATGCCCTAGGCTCCTGTAGTACTTCGGAGCCGCCCAAATGGTAAATAATAGATGAAGCGCAGGGTTCGCCAAATATATCCTTGAGACTCCTACTGGCTATCTTCTCAAAGTTTTGCTTAGTTGCGTGGGCTATGACGCGTCCTGAGAAATCACTCACCATTGGAATACCTCCGCCAAACACATCAATTCCTCACGACTAAGATCGATTTCAATTCGGGAAGCGCAGAAATCGCAGCCATTGTACTTCAACACCAAGGACCTTACTCCTTTTCTTCCTTCTGAAGCTGCTTGACGCGCGATTCCACGAATGACGAGATCTTATCTTGGGTAATTTTTGTATCATCTTCTTGAAGTTTTAATTGCTCTTC
>JAJRAB010000039.1 GCA_028683025.1 Candidatus Methanomethylicus sp.
TAGGATTAGATGCGTGTTCTTGGCTCGATGAATATATTGAGTTCAGTAAGAATTGGAGTCCTCGTTCCTATGATGGTTACCATGAAGCAGTGGGGCTGTGGCTCTTATCAACCATCGCTGCCAGAAGAGTGGCAATAACCAACTTTGGTAAGGAGAGATATACCAACCTTTATATCATTCTGGTTGGCAGGACAACCTTATATGCCAAATCCACTGTTGTGCAGATAGGAAAAGAGTTACTACAAAAAATCGGATTAGATTTTCTGCTCCTGCCTGATGAAAGCACTCCGCAAAGAATGATAAAGGATATGTCAGTCGAATTACCCGATAATTATGACAAGATGAATGCAGAACAGAAGGATAGGGTAAAGCTTATCATTGCATTTACCGGCCAGCGTGGCTGGTTTTTCGATGAATTTGGACAGAATATACATTTGATGATGCGAAAAGATGGTCCTTATAGTGAGTTTCGAGGATTGTTCCGAAAATTCGATGATACTGAGCCTAAATATGAACGGTCAACCATCTCTCGAGGAAAAGAAACTGTATATAGACCATATCTAGCACTATTGGGTATCCTGACACCAGCCGACATTGCACCATTCGCTAAGATGGGTGCAATCCTTTGGGGAGATGGATATTTGGCAAGAATGGCCCTCATTGTTCCTCCAGAGGGATTGATCACAGAAGGGCAATTTCCAGAAGAAGAAAGAGTTTTCCCTGAAAGCTTATTGAAACCCCTTGTTGATTGGAATAAGAGGTTGGGCAATCCTAAAATAAAAATTGAGGGTGGGAAAATCACCGCCGTAGAACCGCCAGCTTCATCCAAGCTTGTATTTACGAAAGAAGTACGTGAGGCATATTATAGGTATGATTAGGCACTTCGAAAACTATTGTTAAATATCAATATACCTGATATGGATGGAAACTATGGGCGGTTTCCTGAGAAGGCTTTACGAGTTGCAGCATTAATTGCAAGCCTAGAAAATAATCCACGGATCGAAATCAACCATTGGGCTTGTGCGCAGGAAATTGTTGAAAGATGGCGTAGAAATCTACATGAGCTCTATAGACAAATAAATGAGGAGGAGAAAGAGAAGAAGGAATTAACCATCTTGGGAAAAGTTAAAAGAGCTATCATTGAAAAGGGGTTCCCTACTAAGCGGGAAATCGAACAATACACAGGATTATCTTCTGAGGAGGTAGGGAAAGAGTTGGACAAACTCAAGACTGAGGGAAGGATCATCGAAGAAAAGGTTGGTAAAACATACCGGTATCGACGAGCGAGCCAAGAGAAAAAAGAGCCATCATAATAGGTTGAGAAAGAGCCGTAGATAGGGGTGCCCATCTACGGTTCTACACTTCTACACTTGCAGAAGAATAGGATAACTACATGTCTAAACGAAGAATAAATCAAGAATTATCCGTCCACCAGCGTCCGAAGGGGCGCTGGTTTCCAAGTCAAAGGGTACCGCATTTGACTTCACATTACTAGGAGGTTCATATGACTAAGAAACGTGGTCAAGGGGAAGGCAGCATCTACCAGAGAAAAGATGGCCTCTGGGTTGCTGCAGTTACTATTCAAGGCCAAAGGCTCTGCAAATACTGCAAAAATCAACGGGAAGCATTGGATTGGAAACAGGAGATGCGTTCTCGGATTCAAAGCGGGTTGACCAGTTCCGGAGCCCAAACCAGGCTTGGGGCTTATCTCGAGGAATGGCTCACGGCATCCGTTACAACCGTGCGTCCGAAAACTCATGCGCAATATACGCAAATCGTACGTCAGCATATCCTGCCTGGGCTTGGCAATGTCAAGTTACAGGATTTACGCCCTGACCAGATCCAATCCCTTTACAATGCCAAGGTCAAGGATGGCATCAGCCCACGCACGGTCTTGGTTATCCACGCTGTGCTGCATCGTGCCCTGAACCAGGCGCTCAAGTGGGGATTGGTAGGGAGAAACCCTGCCCAGGCAGTCACACGACCCAGGCTAAAGAGAAGTGAGATGAAAATCCTAACCGATATTCAATCCAGAACGCTTCTGATCGAGGCTAAAGGTTCTCGTCTGGAGGTTCTGCTTTGGCTGGCAATCTCCACCGGTTTACGCCAGGGCGAATTGCTGGGATTACGATGGTCCGATCTGGATCGGCGGACCTGCAAATTACATATCCAGAGACAATTGCAGCGGATCAAAGGAGGACAGGTATTTTCCGAGCCGAAATCTGCGGCTGGCAAGCGAGCGATCGTGCTTGGCAACGCAATCATCCAAAAGCTTCGTGAACAGGCTGAAGCCCAACAAGCAGAGAGACTGGCAGCAGGAGATACCTGGCAGGAAAATGATCTCATTTTCCCATCTGTGACAGGGACTCCTTGGGATCATAGCAATATGTACAAGGACTTCAAAATGCTGCTTCAACAGGCTGGTTTGCCCGATATCCGCTTTCATGATCTGCGCCATACAGCCGCTACCCTGATGCTGCAGCAGGGCGTCCATCCCAAGGTTGTCCAGGAGCGCCTCGGACATGCCGATATTACATTGACATTGAACACGTATTCGCACGTGTTGCCCAGCATGCAGGAGGAGGCTGCTGCGAAGATGGATGAACTGCTCAAACCGATCGATATCAGCGAGGAGTTCAAACACATTCAGGAACGTGGAGCGGTTTATCTCGTGCATGATGGCCCTGGGGAGGTGGATCATGGCTAGCCCGGGTTGCTGTAAGGTTGCTGTAAAAAAGAGAGCCCTCGAAAAATGAGGGCTCTTTTTCCGCCATATGTGGGGGGTTGTTTCCAAAATACCCCTAGATATAGGTGACCGACCAGGGACTTGAACCCTGAACCAACTGATTAAGAGTCAGCTG
>JAJRAB010000044.1 GCA_028683025.1 Candidatus Methanomethylicus sp.
AAACGGAAGTCCCACGGACATATAGTCGAACATCTTGATCGGAACCCCAATCCTCCTGGCAAGATCAGAGCTGGAGGTCAGTATGCCTACGGTGCATGAGGCTAGGAAGCTGAAGAAGTCCTTCTCGGCTGGGAACCAGAACCTATGGATTGAACTTAGCTGCTCCTCACCAAATCTCTTCTCGAGTCGGTCACCCTTGGCAGTCATGTAAAAGGAAGGGTTGCCATCAGCCTTTACGTACCTGATGGCATTTATAAACAGATCAACCTTTTCTCTGTAGCTTATCATCCCAGCATAAACTACCCTTGCATGATGGCTAGGAATAATGGGTAGATCGGGCTTTCCAGCAGGGGGGACAACCATCACCGAGTCCATGTCCAGACGGTATTTCTCGACTACATATTCTTTCATGGATTCACTTACGACCACTACCAGTTCGCATTCTGCAAGATAGCCAGCAATCATGGATTGCATCTTATCATATGCCCAGCTCCCATGGCTCAGGGCTCTGCTGGCCACAAGCTCCTCGGGAGTAATGTTGTGGATGTCAGCAATGACGGGCAGGTTTAGGGCTTTCCCTGCCTTAACCGCTGCAGGCAAGGAAACATCGAGCTCCGCTTGGATCGCAGCTGGAAGACGGGCTTGGAGCGCCTTTTGAAATCCTTTGGCAGACATGCTACCGAAAAAGGAGAGGGCTGAGGGGAGCAAAGTCTTTGAAAAGTGAGGGTTGTAATAGGCAACCTTGGAAGTGCTGTAGACCTTTTTTGAGTTGCCACGCATGGGGATCGGGCAGAAGCTAAGCCCTTCCTTTACAAAGGGCACGCTCTCAAAAGGCGAGTAAATGCAAATGTCGTCTCCCCCAAGAGTTATGAGCGTCTCGGATATCTCTTTTATGCGCCTGAAGGAACCCAGTGACCCCTCGGCGGTGTGGGGATAGTATATTGCTAGGTGCCCTGAACTAATCATTGTAAGTCATGCCCGCATAAATATTGAATCGGACGCTGCGCTGGACAGAATTCATCGTTAGCGGTCATTAGGATCCTTTCCAGCAATTCTGCCACCCACCCTTGGTATGGAGTTATAATCGTAAACTAATGATAACTGAAAGAGCTTTTTAATTTGCTTTTCTGGTAGAAAGTGCCCTCGTATCCCCAAAAAAAATAAACCTCACCAGAAACAAGAGGGGGTGAAGGAGTTCCTTTGAAATTCAGTAACTTAAAAATAGTCGCTGCAATACTGCCCTTCCTTGCATTCTTCTGCTACGTCTTCTACCAGGCCTATAGCCAGACAGCCTTGTTGGTAGGATGGGATACTCCCTTCTATGTCTATTCAGTAAACGTGCTTCAGAGCGATGGGTTATGGAGCTTTTTAAGGATGTGGGAATTCCACCGTTTCGTTTTTGCCCTTGTTCTCTACTTTACCCAGGTAATTTTCCCCAACACGCTGTTTCTTGCTATGAAAATCCTTCCTTTTGTTCTGGCATTGGCCATGACCCTATCGATCGGCCTTGTGCTCCAAAAGTGGTTCCATTCCAACGCCGTATCTTTGGCAGGCATTATACTTTCATTTGTTTGGATCACCCCCTATATGCTGGCTTCAAACCTTTTTGCCCAACTCCTAACGGTTGTGTTGCTCCTGCTATGGTTGGCATTCGGTCTACACCCTGTGGGGGGGATCAAAGGGCTGGGAATAGCCGTGCTATTCTTCTTGGCTGCCCTCTCACATCTTTACACAGTAATTTTTTTTGTTGGAGTGTATTCGGCAGCCCAAGTAACAATGCTCCTGATCGATAATAAATCAACAAAAAAGGGGGTCATGAAAACCAAAGTGGGATACATTCTTCTGCTTGGCTCGTTGGCAGTGGCTCCGATCGCTTTGTCGATTCTAGGTATGGGAAACTTCAGAGTCTTTGGCCCATTAGCCTATCCGAGCATAATGGCTAGCGGAGGGATACCGCAGATCCAGCTGCTGACCCTTTTTGTAGGTTTTGACTTGTATCTGATCCCATTTGTGGTTCTGGCTTTCGGAATGATAGTTTACAGGCTGCTAAAGCCAAGGAGGCAAGGTGAGCGGCTTCAGTACCTCTTCCTGTGCTGGTGGATCATTCTAGCTGTGGCCTTGGCCTTATTTTCCAACTTTGTTTATCCTTCACTTGTGGGCTATGCCGAAAGGATGTTAATTATTACGCCAGTACCCATAATGCTTGCCCTTGGGTTAAGGGATGCCTTTGATTATCTCAAGGGAACAAAGTGGGAAAAATACAACCAGAAGATGCTGGCTCTTGCAATTCTAGGGCTTTTTTTGATCAACGCCCAGCCCACGCTGGTTTACAGCTCCATATATCTAAATTCCTTTGAAACAGGGGATCTGGCGGATCAGCTGGACTATGTTCGCTCGTATCTGCCAGCCAATCAAACCCCCCTATTCATTATCGATCGTAATGAAAACCTGCTTGGGGAGTCGGCAGAGCTCCTGGATAACTTCATTGGCGCCTATGTAGGGGTACATTACACCTACATAGGCAAGGTGGAAAGGCTTGTTGAGGGGCAGAGGACAGTTTACTTTTCGGCTAGGCCCGATTACTGGTCAGGTTTCTATTTTTCAAAGCTTAATGCATCGGGGATACTCGCCTCTTCGAACCTCACGGCTCTGCCGGTTGTCCTCATGAGCAGCCTCGACTATGGAGCACTCAAGTATAAGAGCTACTTTACCGAGATATGGGAGGGAATCTACGTTACAAATTATTCCATTCTGCAAGAGGAGCTCCAAGGGCTTCCCCCACACTATATAATAAATGCCTATGCTGATAGGATTCAATGGAATGGGCTCTGGTATGGCATTGAGAGGGACTGGTCCGTAAACCAATATGTGCTAGAGGCCCAAGCGACTAGTAACGGAACAGAAAGCGTTTCCTATAGGTTCTATAGCTACGAGGAAGGTATTTTCCAATTGAATGTGAAATATTATGACTATTCAGGTTCCCATGTACCTCTCGTCTTCCTTGTTGACAATTCTAGTGCAGGGACACTAGAGTATTCTTCAACAAACCAGCCATTGGAAAGTACCATCGCCCAAGTATTCCTCACCCCAGGATGGCATAATGTCACAATCAAGTCAGGCGGGGAAGGATCTTTGACAGCCAACATTGATTATTTAGAATTAATTGGATGAGCGGCTTTTCATAAATCGAGACCTAGTCTCAAATATACGTCCCAAGTAAGCCTTGCAACCTCATCCCAGGACTGTCCTTTCCAATCTTCATAGAGATGCTGTCCTAAGCTAGTCCTAAGAGTTGCATCATCCAATAACCTTTCGATGGCTTTGGCCAGTTGATGGGCATCTCCTGGTTCGACCATCAGTGCGTTTATGCCATCCTGCAATGATTCTTGGAGGTAAGGAGTTTTTGAGGCAACTATTGGCTTTTTATGCTGCACTGCCATGGGCAGAGTGCCACTGGCAGAGTAGGAGACAGTGTAGGGAAAAACCGCCAGAACTGCCCTAGAGAACAGGACATGAGCCTCTGCACTGCTGATCGGTCCAGTAAAAAGGATACGACCTTCAATTCTGAATTCCTTGGCTAGGTGTTGGAGGTGCTCGT
>JAJRAB010000062.1 GCA_028683025.1 Candidatus Methanomethylicus sp.
ACGAGATTGAGAAAGCCCATCCTGATGTCTTCAATGTGCTGCTGCAGGTACTGGACGATGGCAGGCTTACGGACAACAAGGGTCGGACCGTGGACTTCAAGAACACCATCATAATCATGACTTCCAACATCGGATCCCACCTCATTCAGGAAAACCTGGAGAAGATCAATGAGGGCAACCGGGAGCAGGTCCTGAACCAGACACGCTCCCAGGTCTTTGATCTGCTTAAGAAGACCATCAGGCCTGAATTCCTTAATCGTGTTGACGAAATAATAATGTTCAGCCCGCTCACCAAGGATGAGATCCGAAAGGTTGTGGAGCTTCAGCTGAAGACGGTCCAGAAATCGCTGGAGAAAAATGAAATCAAGCTTTCAGTGACAAAGAAAGCGATTGATTACATCGCAGATATCGGCTACGACCCCCAGTTCGGCGCCCGCCCCATAAAACGGGTAATCCAGAAGAGCCTTCTCAATGAACTCTCCAAGATGATGCTGGAAGGAAAGGTGAAGAAGGAGTCTGAGATTATAGTTGATGAGAAAAATGGCTCTCTGACATTCAGGAATAAATAATATGCGCCATACTACTCCTATAGGGGATGTTTCCGCCTTGGCACCAACAAGCGTCTTAATGAAAATCAGGAGAGACCTTACTGGTAGCGTTGATGAGGCAACGAAGAACGGATTTCAGAGATTCTTCAAAGAGCAGGTTACCTGCTATGGCGTTAAGAGCAGCACGGTCGGCCAGATCGCAAGGAACCATTGGAACTCGATTCAATTCATGGGCAAGGAGGAGATCTTCGGCCTCTGCGAAGCGCTTTTCTCCTCAGGCTACTGTGAGGAGGCTTTCATAGCCTCCAATTTGACCCCGCGGCTCTCCCACTCCTACACGCCTAGCGATCTCTCCATTTTCAAGGACTGGATAGACAAGTATATCGATAACTGGGCGAAATGTGATTCCTTCTGCAACCACACCGTAGGCAGTCTCCTGAAGCGATTTCCTGACTGCTCGTCCTCGGTTGTTGATTGGGCAAGATCAAAAAACAGGTGGCTTCGAAGGGCTTCAGCCGTCTCGTTCATTGTCCCCGCCAGGCGTGGCGACTTCCTTGCCGAGGTGTTTGCAGTTGCTGATATAATGCTTGTTGATCCCGATGATATGGTTCAGAAAGGCTATGGCTGGCTGCTAAAGGAGGCTAGCCGCTGCCACCAGGGGGAAGTGCTTGATTATGTGCTCCGGAATAGGGGGGCAATGCCCCGAACTGCCCTACGTTACGCCATTGAGCTCATGCCTCAGGAATTACGCGCAAGGGCAATGGCCCGGGATTAGGCCATTTATCCAAAAAATAATCTTAGGAACTCATAAGAGAACCCGAAACCATATTTAACATCAGAGGTTAATTCGATGACTACCTCAAGACCTACCGGTATCTCCATCTTAGCCATACTGTTTGGGCTGGGAGGATTACTATGGTTGTTCCTGGGTGCATTAATTACCATTGGTGGCGGGCTTTTAACGTTCGCAACAGGCTTTTTGGGAGGAGCGGTGCTTTTTGTCGGCCTAATCATCGTAGCAATCGGCCTTATCGATCTCTACATTGCCTACGGCCTTTATGCAGGCAACGGCTGGGCCTATAGCGTCGCTTTCTTTCTTACAATCATCAGCCTGATATTTGGCTTGCTGAGCCTGCTCACTGGAGTTGGACTCGTGCGATTGCTGATCGACATTATCATAATTTACTACCTGACCCGTCCCTATGTCAAAGCTTATTTTGGGAGGGAAACCCATCCGCAGTATCAGCCGCCTCCTCCAATTCCTCCACCGCCCTAAATCCTCCCTTTTTTTAAACAACTATTATTTGGAATGCAGTCAGATCATCTGGATGAGCACCTGGTCTGCTATGCGAAGCGCATAGTTGAACAGCACCAGAATGAAAACTGTATAGATCAGGACCTTCACATTACTCATACTGGATTTAGGTAAAGATTTCATTTCCTCTTTACCTGATGGCTGCCTGGCGGTCAACCAGTTCACTAACCAGTATAGCCCCACTGCTGCTGGAATTTGAACTGGACAGATATAGGCTATGCGGTAATATAGCTGCTCATAGCCAGGAACAAGGGCTAATATGGCTAGTGCAGGTATTAACACCGTTGAGAAGAGGAGCCTGTGGAAATTTTTGCTGATGTCTGCCATCCTCACCATCCCAACTAGGGCTAGGACATAAACCAATGGGCTTCCAAAGGCGCCACCGACCCACCTGTCAGCCATATGTGAGAGGGAAGGGAGCAGCAGGGTGATCTTTGAGAAGCTGAGATTGGACATCAGAGTCTGCCAGAGCCCCTTAACGACGCCTATAACCGAAGCCATTCCATTAGCTCCAAGGCTTGTCAAGAGTATGAGGGGAACCAGTGCGACTGCGGTGATCGCCAGCGGTGCCATAGCGATGATTGCTTCCCTGCCTATCCTCCGCCTTGCTATAATAGTCAGGAGTATGTAAGCTGCTAGAATTGCTGCCATCATTAGCCAAGTGTATGGATGAACCCCAAGCACTGCTATGGATGCCAAACCAGCCAGCAATATGTACAAAATGGTGTGGCTTTCCATTGATTTCAGGAGAAAAGTAAAGAAAACAAAAGCACCAGCGACGGCAAGCCAGGCTGCCAAGAAATACCCCATCATGCCTGCAGTCACTTGGAATGAGAATGCGGAAAAAAGGGCTCCCAGCAGGGCAAGCCTTGGATTCCCAGTACCCGTTTTTACAAGCCAAAAAACCGATACCACAAGAGCGATGGCGCATGCAATTGGCATTATCCTTATGATGAATTCCACCGGGAGTTGCGTAATCTTCTGAAAACCATATAACAAAATCATGAAAAGCGGCCTGTCAGGAACCAATGCAGCTAGAGCCCCCTCATTTAGCATCCTTGTGAGGAAATTATAGTAATGGATGCCATCCACGCCCACCAGATATTCGCCCGAAAGGCGGATGTAAGGATAATAAGCCGCAAACCCAGAAACTGCGGATATGGTAGCCAAAACTAAAGCTTGGGCCTGCCAACCAATTGGCCTCTCCCCATGCTCCAAGTCCTCTCCGACGTGCAATCGACCCTTGCCTCTCCAGCGGAGCCAAATAGTCCGGACTGGGGGTGCCCAAGCCCAGCTGAAGAGGAAGAGCAGGAGGAGGCCATATAAAAGAGGGTAAAGCAGGCTGAACAGGTTGAGATCAGCCAAGGCGAACGCCCACCTCCCCCCAGGCATGAAAGGAACCTCATAGTCAAAGGGATTGTAGATCCAGGTCCCCAAGGCCAATGCCTCAATCGGTATGAGCATAAGCGCTATGCCCGCCATTATCATTGCAGCCGTTACCCGCCGCTCCCCGAAGTAGTCCCCACTCCAGAAATAGATTGATTGAGCCACTACCAGGGAGGCGGATATGGCCCCCACAACAACGGCAATCTGACTGCTGAGTGGGGTAAGCGCAAAGGAAGCTGCAAGGACCAGATAGGGAACGATGAGCCAACGCGGCTGCCAGGTCTGCGTCAACCCCCTGCGGACCATACGTAAAAGGGCACCTGCACACAGCCCGACAGCAGACACAAACCAGATGATCCAATCATAAGTGGCACTGAATATCACTATATTGACTGTCTCAAGGATATAGAAATGGTAATACAAAATTCCAAGATTATTTGAGAGTTGAAACAGCCCGAAGAGCAGGCTAACGGAGCAGATGAAAGCTCGAACAAATTTTCCTAATCGGTGCAACTGCCCAGTTTGTTTTGCCATTCTATGGATCCCAGCTAAACTCTCAACCTAATGCCTATATCATTCCTT
>JAJRAB010000038.1 GCA_028683025.1 Candidatus Methanomethylicus sp.
GAACGAAACATGACGTACCTTGGATTCGTTGCAATAATGGATCCACCACGCGAAGGCGTGCATGAATCTGTTCAAGAGGTCAAGAATGCTGGCATAAAGCCCATTATGGTAACGGGCGACAGCATCGAAACGGCACGCAGCATAGCCAGTCAGGTTGGCATAATTGATCAAAACGACCTCATTGTTGAAGGGCGTGAGGTTCAGGCACTATCTGAGATCGACTTCAGCAAAGTTTCTGTCTTTGCCAGGATATCCCCCAAGGAGAAGATCGCCATCGTTGATCGGTTCAAGGCTCAGAAAAGGGTAGTGGCAATGACTGGAGACGGTGTCAATGACGCGCCTGCTATTTCGGCAGCTGAAGTGGGCATAGCTATGGGGATCACAGGTACCGATGTAACAAAACAGGCTGCTGACATGGTGGTTGCGGACGATTCATACAACTCTATTGTGAAGGGAATCCGGGAAGGTCGTGGTGTTTTTCAGAAGATCCAAGCCATAATCTTCTTTTATATCGCCGTTAATCTAGCCGAAGCGATTGTATACTTTGGAGCTTCATTCCTCCCCCAATTCTTCCTACTAAATACATGGCAGCAGATGTACGTCTTTCTATTGGCTCATACTTTTCCGCCCTTTGCCCTTATTATCGACAGCCTCAGCAAAGATGTTATGAAAGAAAGGCCCCGCGACGAGGAAGGGATATTCAGCAGAGGGCGGCGGCAGTCCCTGATGATATTCGCAGCATCCCTTGCCGTTGTCATAGCTGTTTCCTACTTTACAACTCTCAATGGTGTGTGGCCCCTCTTTGAGGGGAATCAAATTGGTTTCATTCCAAATATTGATGGCGGTTTCCAAAATCCTACTAGTTGGTCGCAGGCAAAAGCAAGAACTATGCTGCATACGGTTATCTTTATAGCCGAATGCACCCTTGTTCTGTCTATAAGACGCATGGGAAAACCGTTGATCAAGTCGCTTGCTGAAGAGAACAACTGGATAATATGGCCTCTAATTCTGTTGGTGCCTTTGGCACATCTGCTCCTGATGTATGTTCCACAAATACAAACTTACCTGGGTGGCTTTGGGATTTACCTGGATGTGGTTCAACTGACCGCAGTAGATTGGCTTTTTGGTATTGCCCTAGGCGCCATACCCATACTTCTCTTAGAATTGCACAAGATATGGCTTGCGAAAAGACAGGAACGCTGATCTGCTCTTATCTTTTTTCGGTGCATAGGCAATCAAGGCATTCCCATGTAGACATCTGTAACTTTTTTATAATCGGGGGATCTGGCGACGGTTTCAGCTGTAATGGCGCCTTGGCTGCAGGACGCTATGCACTGGTGGCAGCAGATGCAGCGGAATGGGAAATATTCTAGCTTCTTTTCAGCATAGGTCACATTAATTGCAGCTGATGGGCAGACCCTCTCGCAATCCTGGCATTGGTCACATTTCTTTATGTTAAACTTAACGCCGCTTCTAAGCCCCTCCACAGGTTCGGGTTTTTCGTAAGGATACCTTACGGTGGCAGGTTTCTGCACCAGAGCTTTAATCACCTTTGGCAGCATCTTAGGCAAAGTCAGCACCTCTCAACCCTTTCGGTGCAAGCGACGCAGGGGTCTACCGACATAAGTATTACAGGTATGTCTGCTACTTCATGCCCTACAAACAATGTCAGCAAGGAAGGAATGTTTGCCATGGTGGGTGTTCTTATCCTGCAGCGGCTTAGCCTATTGGTACCGTTACCCTCAATGAAATAAAATACCTCCCCTCGGGGTTGCTCTACCCTAGTGGCTACTGAACCATTGGGGAAACGAGTGTTCTTTTCAACTATCGGTCCTGCTGGCATCTGGTTAAGAGCTCTGTTTATGAGCTCAATCGACTGGTAAACTTCCTCGATCCGGACCTGCATTCTGGAGAATGAGTCCTCTCCCTCGTGAACGATGGGCTTGAAATCAAGCAACCCATAAGCCTCATAGCCCAATTTTCTCATATCCTGAGATATGCCGCTCCCTCTTATGGTTGGACCAACCGCCCCCAGAAGTGTCGCCTTTCCTTTTGGGAGTATCCCCTTGCCAACCGTTCTTTCAATTATTCCCCTATCCTTATAGAAAACGGGTGCAAGCTCATCAAGCTTCACCTTGAGTATAGAGAGGGTTGCGCGATATTGGGAAATCACATTTTCATCCAAATCCCTGTTCACGCCCCCAATGGCGCAGGTGGACAGATGGATGCGGTGTCCCGCCGTTCTCTCGTGAAGTTCCAGAACCAGTTCTCTGTATTTCCAAACATGCATGAAAAGGCTCTCAAATCCAAGAGCATCAGCAAAGAGCCCCATCCAAAGGAGATGACTTTGGAGTCGCCCCAGCTCGGACCATATGGTCCTGAGGTATTTGGCCCTCTCGGGCACTTCCACTCCAGTGATCTTTTCAATCGATTCGCTATAGGCCATGGCATGAATGAAATTGCAAATGCCACAGATCCGCTCGCAAAGGTAAACATTCCTTTTGTAATCGTTGAGCTCGCATGCTTTCTCTATG
>JAJRAB010000076.1 GCA_028683025.1 Candidatus Methanomethylicus sp.
ACCAGTCATGGACCGAGAGTATGTCGTAATGCTTCTTTCCGGAGGGAATGAGATCGTTCATTAGGCGATCGGTCACCAGGAGGTTGTACAGGTAAACATTCGAGAAGAACTTCAAGCCTGGCCCCCACCTGCGTATTTCCTCATCAACCACTTCGGGAAATATGGCTGAGATGTCAAAGAGCCTGGGCCGGTGGACCTCAATGCCCTCAAAATTTTCAATGGTCTTCAGGTTGCCATCATTCATGGTGAAGACGTCAACGCAATGCCCCATTTTTGCCAATTGCTTGGAAAGCTCATAGGTGTAGGTCCCAAGTCCTCCGACGATCTTTGGGGGGTATTCCCAGGTGAAAAGCGCAATATCCAAAAAAACGCACCTAAAAAATATCGGGCTGGTATCCTATTAAGACTTTATATTTGCATCGGGCAATTTGGGGAATAGAAGGCACCAAATATGGAATCTGGCTATTCTGGCCTTTCCAAAGGGCATGCCACTCCGCTCCATCTCCCCGGGTGATTAGGGCACTGGCTTTGTTGGATCATTGAGAAAATCAAACCTGTCAGAATCCTTCAAGAAGTCAGCATATAGGCTCTCAGCAACATGAAACCTCTCCCTTGAAACAATAGGTTTTGGTATCCTGCCATATTTTTTATTCCGAATAAAACTGCCGTCTTTCAGGATGTAGTAGGCAGCACCCCCCTTTTCGAGGAAGCCGCCATAGTCTGACTTGAACTCTGTTGATACAAGATTCGATGTCACGAGCATTCCATCTCCATAGTTTACGGTTACATGCCCATAATTGGGCGGCATTAGGATGGTATCGCCTTTCTCAGCATGAACAACCCTGAATTCTTTGGGGGCACCTTCCTCCATCTTCTGAAAGAGGAAGCAGGCATGCCCTTGCAAAACACTGCTCACCTCGGGGTACGAGAGGCCGTTCAGCGCCTCCGGGTGCCGGTGCCCCAGCGTCTTGTTGAATTCTTTTCCAAGGTATATGGGCTCCATTATGGTGATATCAAATCTAATTCTATGCTCTCGGAATAATGGCTTATGTCCATCCAGCATGGCTTCCTTATACATGCTGTAGAGGATAGTGTTTTCATCCATCTTTTCAAGGATGCTGGGATCAAAAAGCACGCTGCGCATCTCCCTAAGTCGCCTATGCTGAACTTCCAAAAGCACATCATTGAGTTTCAGAGCATGGTTTTGATCAATTTTCATATCCCCAAATGGATATTTAATACGCAGCATTTTTTTGCGCCTCCTTTTTTTATGCGGCAAAATCATGAGGTTGGTAAAATTCAGCTCACTAAATTATAATGGCAGGCAGTATTTTATAGGTTGCCATAGGCCATTAAATGCGCCTTGGAGAAGAAGCTGTTGCTCATGCAGCCTTCCTGACCTGATCAAATGCCAATTGATTTTCGAGCTGGCACCCTTTTTCATTGCTTGTGGTTTATACTGAGCATTCTAACCAATTATAGTTTCCAAGCTCATTTCATATAGATTAGTCTCAATTGGCCTTAAACTATTAGGCATTATTTTTGTTATAATAAAAAATACTCGACAAAAGCTTCTTTAGCCAAAATTCATATGATTAATAATGTGGGGCAGGGTGCTTTGAGCACCCAAGCAACCTCTATTTTTGATGTCATTGTAATTGGTGGTGGAGCCAATGGTCTTACGACAGCAGCCTATCGGGCTAAGTCAGGGCTAAAAGTTGCCGTAATAGAGCGCAATGATAAATCCCCTTACCCAAACCTAACCTATCTCTTGGATTTGCATGAAGCGCATTGGACCTCCCCATTTGGCAACAGAGTGCCCTCTTTATCAAATGGCGGCCTGTGGCACAGGTAATAGGTAGTACCCTTTGGCGTCTTATAGGATTCCAACAGCTTGCAGGTGGGCATTGGAGACTCACCTTCCCTATGCTCCTATGCATCATTGGTGTTTATACATTTTCCGAAAAATCATTTTCTTAGGGGGCGCTTTCCGTAGGCTTAATAGAGAAATGGGACTGGTCTGTCCGATCTGATTTAGTGCAATTCAGCTATTGCTTGACCGGCAAAAGGACTCCTGGGAATTGGATTTTAAGCTTTGCGTGAGACAAACACAAGGTACTGCGCCTTTGGCTTCTTGGGCGACTTGATGACCCAATCGGGATAGCACTTGATCTCCTGAAAGCCTGCCGCCCGGAGATAATTTATCATGTCCCAATAGGTGAGAAGCCGGAGCCGTTCACGATCCCTGAAGACATGGGTGCCGTCGGGAGCCTCAACCACGCTCACCTCGTCCCACCAGACCACTCCCCTAATTGGATCATAATCCTTGACCTGGTCAAAGCTCATATAATGCATGCCGCGGGCATCCACCTTCTGGATGCCAGACCCTTCCCCTATGGATTGGGGAGTGAACCATATCTTGCCCAGATAGAACGGGTTTCCGATGTTGCAGACAAGAACACCCCCCGGCCTCAAGGCCTGGTGGGCCTGGCGGAGGCACTTGAGTATGTCGTCATCGTTCGGCAGCAGAAAGAGCAGGTATAGCGCCAGCACTGCATCGAACTCACTATCATACTGGAGCTCGGTTGCATCACCCTGCAGGAGCCTTACCCCAACTCCCTCCCGCTCTGCCCGGGTCTTGGCCATCTGAACCCGTTCCGGAGTAAAGTCCTGCCCAGTGCAATGGTAACCTCGCTTGGCAAGGCCTACCACATGGGGGCCATTCCCACAAGCCACATCAAGCACCTCCTTGACAGGGTGGGAGGCATGGGCGCGGAATGCTGCTTCGATAAAATCAAGCTCACGCTTTGTCTTTATGTCTGCCTGCTTGTATCTTTGAACCAGAAGGTCCAAATAGTATGCCAAGTGCGAGTAATAGGACCGGGAGGATTGTTGAGCGGCTTCCCTATCATCTCTCATATGAAGCACAATATTTCATTTGGTTTTTATTCGAGATAAAATTTTGGGGAACCAGATTTGAAAATGGCTTTGTTGTATAACAATTAGATTTAAACTACTCTCACAGGTAAATTGCTTTCGAAAAAAATTGGAGGGGAAATAAAAAAAGTTGGCTGGGCCAGGTGTGGCCCAATTGCCTGGGCTTCAGGGGGGAGGCGGCGGGGGCGGCGACTGCATTGGGACCTGGGCTGCGGGGATGGGATTTGTTGTTTGGGGCTTCAGCCCGAAGAAGGCTATGGCCAGGAGGAGGATGCCGAACCAGATGAGGAGGTAGCCGATCAGGATTATTGCCAGGACAGCGCCGATCAGCAGCAGAATGCCTGCTGTGCCAAATAATCCCACGCCTGATCTTTTACTGAGCGAATTGAGCGATCGCCTGTAGAGCAGGGTGGCTATGAGGGCGAAGGCAAAGAGTATCACCAGGACCGCCAGCGCAGCCCCAATGAACGGCGCTATGTCACCAAAGCCAATGTTGTTTGCGTTGGGGGTCAAACTGGGCAGGGTGGTCCAGTCCCCATTCCAGCCAGGGAACAGCTTATGGAGGAAGCCTGAGAGGGATGAGAGCGCCACACCAACGAAAACGGCTAGGGCGGCCAATATGCCCACTATTCCGGTTACGGTGCCATACAGCATATTGCTGAAGATGCCAGGCTCACCGTAGTAGTCCGCCAGGCCCTTGACACCAAGGAGTAGGAGTATGAAGCCCAGCAGCCCGACCAGGCTCCCAGCGAATGGAAGCACTAGGGGGATGATGGGGCTCAGGAGGATGAGCAGGGCGCCTATGCTGCTGAGGTTTTTGCTCGTATCAAAGTCCAATATTGTTCACCAATTAACCAATGTGCAAACGCCTGTTAAATCTGCTACTGATTGGCGAGTGGGCGAGAAGCACTTTTTTGCCTTATCCCAGATAAATGGTAGGCCATCTGTTTTTCATCAGCCGAAGCGTCAAGCCGCTCCATGCCTCTTGCGGATAGGGTTATGAGTGCTTGGGGATCAAATACCAGTTCTTATCCAAGAGGTAGTCATAGGAAGAATTTCGTGATCAACAGAATTATGGACAGGATCATATAGGTTTGGGTGACCAACATTATCCACTTTGGATTTTCGGACGACAGATTTGTGATTTTTCCCTCCAGAGCGAGACGGTCTTGGGTATTTTCACCATCGAAATCTCTCGTTAGGCAGTACAGTTTCCAGAATTTAGACAGGACAAATAACACAACAATAGGTATTGCAAGAACTAAGACTCCTAGAACCGACAGCTGGTTGCGAACCCATTCCAGGAATAATGCTGTCGCACTCAAAGCCGCACCTGCACCCAATAAAGCAATGCCCATCGCAGCTGCCCTAGACAGGCCTAGGCGCACAGTTAGGGTTTGAATGCCCATGGCTTTGTCGCCAAAATAGTCTCGAATTTCAGTAGGCACGATAACGCCATACACAGTAAGGGATAGGCCTGCAAGAGACACTAGAAAATAGGCGTTGACTTCTGAGGTGAATGCATAGTAGGCGAACAGTACGGGGAAGACAGCCAGAACAAGCATCTGGCAAATCGGCCCTATCCAGAACCTTGCTTTCAGCCGCAGAGGTGGAGCTGAAAAGGCCACTCCCAAGGAAATGCCCACTATCCAGAGCGCAAGCAAGATTGGTTCCTGCATGTACAGCGCCAGAGCTGAAACCAGAACAAGAGTCAGCAAGATTTCAAGTATCATGACGTTCCTGACCTTCTCGTGCCCAAACCTGTCCAGCGCCTGGACCAGTTCTTTCTTGCGTTCATCCTTCAGGTCAAGGTCGTAGTCATAGAGCGTGTTCGCTTGGGCGCCAATTAGGGAGCTGAGGTTAATTATAAGAAAAGAAAGCGCCACTGAAAGTATGCCACCTGCCGGATCGACAGGCGGGGTGACGCCCCAGGCGAGACCCATGATAAGTGAGCCTAGATTGGGCAACAGGAATTCGGATCTGGATATTTTTGCAAACAGCTTTCCAGCGGCAGGCATTTTTGAACGTCAACCTGAATGTCTCGGTCAAAACGCAGTGGGGCTTTGGCAATTGTTGCATTCGGCGGCATAGCGGTGCAATAATGTTCCGCATTTGGAACAGGTATAGTGCTTCTCAACTTCTGCCACGTAGCGTTCAGTGCCTAGTTGCTTCCAAAGAGGTATGGCTTCCAATATCCTGTTTCTCGCAGGCTCAATTGGAAAATTCTTAATGTTATCGCATGGAAAATCATTGCATTGGTGGCAGCCGGTCAGCCCTTTTTTCT
>JAJRAB010000086.1 GCA_028683025.1 Candidatus Methanomethylicus sp.
TGCAAAGTTTCAAGGATATCTTCGTCATCATCAATTATTAGAATACGTTTTTTTTCAGAGGTCATAATGATTCACTTTGCATGAGGCATATATACGACAATATGTGCCTAAAAACTTTATAAAAGTATGTTTTGCATGCTAGCAACATCTGGTTTTACGGCTATTTTAATGGGATTAGCTACCATTCCCTAAAATTGTAATATCCATCGCCACCTGCCATTCACGGGGAGCTGTGGGTTTTACTATTCGCACTGCTTGAATTTCATAGGCCGGGAGGAGTTTAGAAGCTACTTCTCCCAAATTATGTGTTGCATTCTTTATCGGATCATCCTTAGCAAAGGTATAGAGATGGATTTTGCCCCCAATTGATTTTATCAGTGCCAAGGCAACATCCAAGAACTCCAATGCATGTCCTGGGAGGTTCATGATCACTCTATCTGCCCTTCCAAAGAAAGGCTTGGCTACAATCCGGGCATCGCCGCACATGGGGGTTATTGAACCTTTGAGCTTATTTAGCAATAAATTCTCCTTTAGCAGATTGATTGCATTTGGGTTAAGATCTATGGAAATAACTTCGGCGGCAACCTGTTTTGCAATCAGCAATGAGAAAGGTCCTACCCCGGCAAACATGTCTACAATAGTCTCCCCCGTAACAACCTGCTGGGCTATGCGTTTTCGTTCTGCTCCTAGTCTTGGAGAAAAGTAAACCTTGGAAACATCTACTTTTAGCTTAATGCCATATTCCTGATGCGTTGTATCGTACTTTGAAATACCCACAAGAAATTCATATTTTGGTACCCTATATTCGCCCTCCACTTTACCCACTTTCAAGAGCACAGTTTTCACATTGGGGTTCAATTCAAGAAGAGATTTTCCGATGAGGGACTTGTAGGGGAGAACCGCAACTTCTAGCGATTCGATGATCAAAATGTCGCCAACGATGTCAAAAGATCTGGGAAGATGTATGATCAAAGCATCAGGCATTTGGCCAAATAGGAGCTCCCGGAGAGTATGTTTTGGCGCTTTCAATGGCGGTAATTCTGCAGATATCAGTTCAACCGAGTGGCTTACCAAGCAAAGTTCACGCATTTGACCATTATCAGGCTTTTCGATCACAGGGATCAGTAAAAATACAGTTTCATCATCTGCAGTAATTCTTCGGGAATGATCCAGAAGATTGGACTTTATTAGGATTTTTTTTACAAGCTCGCCGGATGTTTTATCGACCCTAAGGCACAAGGTGTTGGTCATAAGATCAGCTCGAGCTGAAAAAGTTGATGGTTTCCAGGATGGACTTTACACATGCCAACCATATATATGCTGACGCTCATGAAGCTCAAATAGTCTTTTAAATAGGTTGACTAATACAACCTTTCCGTAACAGAGAAAAATCCAGTTCCAACACTTGGTGGTGCACTCCATTAAAATCAGGTCTTTTATGGAAGCGTTCTCGATTACAGATAAGCTCATAATAAAGGCGGCAGCTAGGCCCCGTGAGTTAAAGAGTATTATCAATAGGTCTCCAGACTTGCATGCTTTCCCTCGCATGCTGGCAATAAAAAAGGCTTTCAAACCAGGCGTACCTACGATTGAAGCGGGTGCTGCTGATGGGTGGTTCTCCTTTGAATTGGCACCTTACTTCAATACGCCTATAAAAGCCCTAGCCTACACAGATGCCGAATATGAGGCAATGAGGAGAAATATAAAAGTACTCGGGCTAAAGGGCATAGTCCATGCGGGCAAGGATGATGCCCAGACACTTAGCTCCATAAGCAATAGTTCCCTTGGACAGGTCCTTCTCGTGGATGTGCTGGAGCATGTCGAAGACGACAGCGCAGCTATCCAAGCAGTTGGCAGGGTTCTCAAGAAAGGTGGAAGGTTTGTAATTTCAGTGCCTACACCCTACTATCCCTACTGGTTTGGGGAGAGATTTGATCGGATTATTGGTCATCAGAGGCATTTTACTAAAGAAGACTTAACCGCTAAACTGGAAGCTAATGGCTTTGAAATAGTTGATTATTTCTATTATACAACTGTTGGAGCAAGCAAATTGATGAAAATATGGTATAGGGATTTGCGAGTTTGGCCCAAAGAGTATGAAGCTCAGGCGGGTGGTCCAAAGTTGGGCATGCTTTCTTCTTTGATTTTGCCTTTCCTTGCGGCGCTCTCAATAATGCTTGATTCTTATGATAAGGAATTGAAGGGGCATTCAAGCCTCTGCCTAACTGCGATCAAGACCAGATCCTGAGCCCAATGGCTGATACAGCGAGGCTGTTTTTTCTTTAATTTTTATAAAGAATGGCGGGTTCGGGGAGATTTGAACTCCCGACCTACGACTTAGGAGGCCGCCGCGCTGTCCAGTCTGCGCCACGAACCCGTAAGGGCTACCATTTGAGCAGATGAGGCGTGTATTATTTATATTTTTATTGGGTCAATCCGGAGGAATTTTCCAATTACATAGGCGCCAAGATCGAAGACCATTAGGGCTTTGTCAATAATTATGGAATCGCTGGTAGCCACGACTCCATCCAATCTTAGTACGTCCATATCTGTATTTGGTGAAGTCTGCGAACAACCAGGGAGGGATCTTTTAGAAAGCAGTCTTGCAATTTCCGATGCGACCTCACCACTGTGGCTGATGGGGCGATCGAAAAAGAAAAATATTTTGAGAGGATGCAGGATTGAAATGGCATTGATTGTAAGCGCAATGGCTTCTGAAAGCTCATCGACTGACGGTTCGCCTTTCTGTATTGAGATGTCTCTTACAATGAAATCATCAGACATGTATATGGGTCGATCCCTCAGAGCGCTATTCACGGTCCAAAGGACATTGAATCCATCAATCGAAAGGTTATGCTTGGGCAGGACATCTGCTGACACGATCTTATTTTTGCGCTCTTTTGATACCTCTAAAGGACAAACACATCTGTAAAGCATCATCCGTTGTGGTTTGTCCAAGACATACCTGTCTCCCACAAAACGTACGGCAGACTCTCTTCGATATCCCCTTCCAAGCAGGTACCTTACTTCTTCAATCGCTGCTAAGCTCATTTCTGGCATGAGCTACCATCAACATAAATCGCTGGCCTCAACGGGGTCGCCTGGCTTGATTTTTTCTTGGGATCGAATGAAGGTGAATCCCCTAGATATATTTCTACAGGGCATTTGAAGTATTTGGATAGGAACGGAAGGGCTGAATTCAAGACTGCATATTCATCGATGCGCTGAGACTTAAGCAGGCGCTGGCGACCTTCCTTCGGCATCGTGACGATGCATTGGGATGCGGAACTGATGAACTTGGCTGCGTCTCCGCCCTTGGTTCTGACCAAGGGATCTTTCATGGCCTCTCGTATAAGCTGCTTCGGATCTGTGCCTGCCTCAAGAATTGAAATGGTCTTTATGTAAGCCTCCCACTTCCACAACTGCGATGTGTAGTAGCAGATCTTAGTGGGGACAATTCCAGTGACCTTTATGATCTCGTTGGTGTCAGATACAAGGTTTTCAACCATGGTTTCGCCAATCTCTGCCACATCATCCATCAGTGAAGGTGTTGATTTAGGATAATCTGCTATGGAAATGAAGCCTTTGTTCCCATACTTATTCCACAAATCCTCGCATAAATGTGGCGCAAACGGAGCCATCATTAAAATGATATGGTTTAGCACGTATTTTATGATGCTACGAACTTTAGGATCCCTGCAACAATCGCTGCGTCTTCGAATATACCATTGAAGGTCCTGTTGGAGACTAAAAAAGGCAGTCCCTATTGCTTCGCGCACGCGAAGGCAGTCCATAGAACATGCTGCCTGATCAATGGACTTCTGAACTCGGCTTACCATCCACCGGTCAAGCTGGTCAAGGTTTCCAAATTCAATGTCTGGGGCATCTGCATATGATGACGCCAGCGCATAAAAGTCCTGGAGCTTGGATTTTGTGGACTTTGCAAGTGTATCGCTAAAATCCACATCCTGGAGCAGCTCTGATGCGGAGAGTATGGATACACGAAGGGTATCTGCGCCATAAATCTTGATGGCCTTGTGCAGTGGAATAATGTTCCCCATGGATTTTGACATCTTCTTGCCGTCCATTAGAACACTGCCATTCACCGCTATCTGCCTTGGCCAATATTCCTTTGGAAAAACCGCAACGTGGTTGAATACAAAGAAAGTAAGGTGATTTGGCACCAGATCGCGCCCTGAATGGCGACTGTCTAGGGGATAGAAATAGGAAAATTCCTTTCTCATGGCTTCAGCTATCTCTGTATCAATCTTAAGTGAAGAGGAATTGCCTTTCCCAAGGAAGATATAATTGAAAACATCATCATCGAGCTTTGATGCATCCAATTTGTTCTTTTTTATGAGATTGGATATGGTATAGTAGGCCATGTAGATCGTGGAGTCAGAGAGGCTCTCTATTATCCAATCTTTATCCCAAGGAAGGTGTGTCCCTAGCCCAGACCTCCTGGCACAGGCTTTTTCCCGTAACCAGTCAACCACGTTGTCAAATTCAAGCCTGAGATCATCAGGCATTAGTGACATTTCATGGAGATGCCCCCGGACATCTTCCTTCCATTGAGGATCTCCATAGTTGATGAACCACTGATCGCTTAACAGATTTACGATGATTTTGCTCCCACACCGACAGTAGACGGGACCATTGATAACTTCATAGAAGAGCATTGCCCTTCCACTTGAGATCAACTCCTTCTTTACCTCTTCCTTGGCTTTACTGATCAGTTGTCCGCTATACTTGCCTGTTTCATTTCGCATTTTGGCAGAGTGAAATTCTTTCTGGTAGAGCTCCTTCGTGGCATCTTCTGCCTTAGGGTCCATCTGGTTCTTTACGCCCATCTTCGAAATTACGTCTCGAGCAGGGATCTCAGAGTAGCCTTCCAGCTCTACAACTGGAATTGGTTCCAAGGATAAGACCATCGATTGGTCAAGGTCGAATTTTTCAAGCATCTGGGGATTGTGCTTCAGATCTTCAAGGGCGAGAAGGTCAAAGGGGGCATGCGCAGGTACCGACATAACTACTCCAGTGGCATTGTCTGGATCGACAAAATTGGCTGGGAGCAGAGGTACTTTTTTGCCAGTCATAGGGTTAACAGCATACTTCCCGATTATCTCTGAACCCTTGAATTCCCTCAGTTTGTTTATGCAAGATGTCTGGCCGCAAAGCTTGCTACAGGCACGCTCACTTATGATAATCCGAGCACCGCTGACTTCAGTTTCCACGTAAACAGCTTCAGGATTAATCCAAATGTTCGTGACACCAAATATGGTTTCGGGTCTAAGAGTTGCGGTTGGGAGCGACACTCCGTCCAGGTCGAATTTGATCGATGTGAATTCCCCAACTTCCGGTTCCATGTCACCCTTGGTGTCGTGCTGACCCACAGGATTTCTGCAGGAGGGGCACCAGCCCACAGGGTGAGCCCCTCGGGTTATGTAACCTTTAGAATAGAGAGTGTGAAATTGCCACTCTATGAATTTGCTGTATTGAGGATCGATGGTCGTCATCTCCCTTCTCCAATCAAAGGAGAAACCCATCTCCTGCATACCAAGTTTAATGTCCTTATGGAAGTGGCGGGCAATGTTTATCGGATCATCAAACGTTTTTATGGTCTCTTCAGGCACATTGTAGAGGTTTCGAAAATAACCAAGTATTTCTTCATCCCCTGCAACAACTCTCTTGCTCATGGCAAGAATTGGAGTGCCGGTGTAATGGAACCCCATCGGAAGGAGGACATTGAAACCTTTCATCCTCATGTACCTTGCATGCACATCGGCCAGAGCATAGGTTCGCGCATGTCCAATATGCTGTGGTGCGTTGGGATAAGGATAAGCCACTGTAACGTAGTACTTTGGCCTGGTCGGATCTGGGTTAGCCTCAAATATGTGAGCTTCATCCCATCGCTTTTGCCATTTTTCTTCAATTTGCTTGAAGTCTAAAGACATTATTACTCCTGCCAATTTCCTTTTTTAATTCTTATTTGAAATGACATCCAGTACAGCCGCTTTTACTTTTGCTGCCGCCTCATCAAACCGGTCCAGCTCGGTAAGGGGAACCCTTCCCTGCCCCAGATCGGGCTTTCCTCCACCTTTCCCTTTAAGCAGAATCATTACTTCCCCTAGTATTTTTCCGGCATTTAATCCGTTATTCATAGCTTCGCTCCCAGTTATTAGGATAAAGCTGCCATCAATTTTTGATGCCATCAGAAGCACCAGCCAAGGTTCCTGGGCTACCAAACATGATCCAATTACTAGCAGGTCCGTACCGATGAGCCCTTCAAAGTCGCGTGAAGCCAGCTTGAATTTATCGATGCTTTCAGCTTTTTCGAACAATGTGGGAGCAACCTCTAATGCCAATGACCTGCGAAGCCGATCCATGTCTTTTCTGCTGGCTGCATAGTCTTCCACCATTTTTGCGGCAGCTGCCTCAATGCGTTCAATAGGGGAATTAATCGCAACCGCAACGTTTTGGAGTACGGTTTCCATGCCCTGTACAACATTAAGTGCTGCCTCCCCCGATGCGAATTGTATACGCTCTACGCCATCCTGTATTCTCTCCGATTTTATGATTTTGATGAGGCCAATTTCGCCAGTGTTGGCACAGTGAATTCCCCCGCAGGCTTCAACATCCCAGCCCTCGGTCTCCACAACCCTTATGGTTGGGCCATAAACCACGCCACCCTGATAGAGCCTGAAGCCAAATTTCTGTTCGGCCTTATTTCTTTCTTCAAAGTAGGTTTTGATAGGGCGGCATTCCTCAACTGTTCGGTTTGCCAAAGTCTCAATCTGCCGCAGCTGTTCGGATGTAATTTTTTCAAAATGGGATACATCAAGGCGGCTCCATTCTACATATTTTTGGGCGCCCACCTGCCATACATGATCCCCCAAAATTCTACGGGCTGCGCCAAGCAGAATGTGGGTTGAAGAATGGTGTTTAGCCAGGGCTGTCCGCCTATGCCAATCAACCAGGCACTCCACTTCCTCGCCTTCCTTCAAATCGCCAACTCCTTTTACAAAATGGACGACGATCCCCCTTGATTTCTGGGTTTCAATAACTTGGATAACATGGCCATTCCAGACCAATTGGCCCAAGTCGCTGAGTTGTCCTCCTCCCTCGGGATAGAATATGGTTTTGTCCAGAACTACACGTCGGGTATCAGAATAGAGGACTTTGGCTCTTAGGTGCTGGGCTTTTGGCTGACTGTAATAAGCTAAATCGGTGGGGGGCAGTGAAGGTATCTCCTCCAAGATATCCTTCGCAACGGATTCTTTCTCTTCGTCGCTTTGGCTGGAGTGCCTGTCAGCAACTATGGTGTCAAAGGTATCTGGAATATCCACAATGACACCCTGGGTCGCACATACCTCTTTTACCACTTCAGGCGGTAATCCGTTCGAATCATAAAGCTGGATTAATTTTTCCATTGGCAGGATCCCGGTTTTACTCAGTCCTTCTGATTTTATTATCCTTGTTACGAGGCTTTTACCCTGTTCAATAGTTCTGCCATAGCGCGCCACCTCCAAGTCAGCGACCTTGGAGACGTAATCTTCATTCTGTTTAAGATCAGGATATTGATCACTCCAGTGATTCAGCTGCATCCTGAGAAGTTCAGAGAGGGGCTGTTTAATGCCCAAGGATTCCATTAGTCTATGGGTTCTTCTTACCAGTAATCTTGCCAAGTAGCCAGCCTGGACGTTTGATGGGACTATTCCATCACTCAGCATGAATGCAAGGGTTTTTGTGTGATCGAGGATAGCATGGAGTGTTTCAATCGGGAACATTGCCTGTTCCAGACTGCTGGGGCTAGTCCCAAGCAGTCCAGCTACATGAGCTCTAGCTTCCTTTAGCGAACCAGCATCAACGACATTCATCAAGCCTGCATATTTTGTAGTCTCGGCAAGAGCCTTGCTATTAGGGCGTTCAATCCCTGCGATCTCAATGAAGTCATCCAGCAGGCTCCCATAAATGGCTTCAAATGCAGTTGGCGTTCCCTGGCTAATCCAAGTAAAACGTTCAAGCCCATAACCTGTATCAACAATCCTAATTGGAAGCTCGCGGTAGCTGTCTCCGACTTTTTTGTATTGCATGAATACGAGGGTTGACAATTCAATCCCCCTGACCATGCCTTCCAAGTCAGGACCTGCATCGCCACCTCCCTCCCACCAATGCTCAATGTAGGATATCTCTTCACCAGGGATGCCAAGATCCTTTGTAACGAATTCATGATGGTACTTTACGGTTTCCTCTTTCCAATAGATCTCCTTTTCCTTGGTGGAGAAAGCATGGTGTGCCATCATCTCAAAGATGCTCAGATGTCGACCGCCAGTTTTACCAACATTGTCCAAATCATTCATCCTAATGCAGGGCTGGGAAATGGTGAGCGGGTTGAATGGCGGCGGTACATCCCCACTGGTTACATGGGGTTGGAAGCAGGCAATGGAAGCAATTGTTAGGAATATATCATCCCTCCACCTTGCCACAACAGGGTATCGACCAAGTCGTGTATGCCCATTTCTTTCGAAAAAGGAAAGGAAAGCTTCTCTCATTTCTTTAATGCTGAAACTCCGCCTAGTTGGTGGGGAATTAATGAAGGTATAAGGGACGCAAGGAGAGTCCCCACAGAGATCTTGGTTTGGATCCAATGTCCAGAAATGCCTCTTGCAGCTTTTACACTCCTTTCTTTGGAATCCATTTTCCCTAAAGAATTGTAGATTGTAGGCATCTGAACCCGGATGCATGAATTTGACCTGCCTTTATTGCCTATGGACATAATTAGTTCAAAAAAGGGATAGTTAAACATTATCTAGATTTGGATGTTAATGGATAATTTTTCACTCGATTATTTCTATATTGATGCTGCTCTTCGAATTTGAGGATCGAATTCGTTTTTTGGCTATTGTAACCATATCCTTTAGGCGCGCATCATTGATTTCGTTAGAAAGCCGGCTGATATTATCCAGTTCATCTGGATCAATTTTCTCATTCTTCAGCATCTCTGATAATCTTGCCAATGCCTCTTCTACATTTTGGTTTTTGGAAGCTGTTGCATGGTGTTGTTTTAACAAAATGTCTATTCCTGCGCTGCCAGATACTATTTCAAGGATTTGACCATCGCCACTCACTCTCAAGGTGCCACCAACGTAATTGATGAGCCATCCATTCTCTGAGGGGGTGAACAGGTAGCGGTCGCCATTCTCAATCAAAGTGAATTCCCCCCGCAAAACATACCGCAAGATGGTCAGATAAGAACCAGTGTTGAGCATAAAGGCATCATAAGATTGGATAGGTCTTGAAAAATTGAGCCTCCCCGAAGCATTGAGGAAATGGGTATAGCCCCCTTCGTTTTGTTTAAGGACTACAAATCTTGTACCGGCTTCTTCGACCTCCCTATATACCAATGGCTCAGACATTATGGATCAAACAATATACATGAACGACTCCAATTTTAACCTGACTTAACCAGGTGGCTTAGAAATGCCGACCTCTGGCTCAAATAGCACTTTGGCCATTATTCCAAGAAAAAGTCGTGGGAAGCTGTCGAAGCTATCAATAGTGAAGCTTATTGGAAAATATTTTTGGATCCCAACATTGTCATGGGTTCCGATGCCAATGGTGAATACATCTTTGGCAAAGGCTCTTTTTACAGCTGCTTTTGTATGTTCTCGGGGATCCTTGCTCCCGCAGGTATTGGGTTCTCCATCGGTTATGACCAGCAGTACCTTTGTCTCAGATGGAAATTTTTCGAAACGGTTAACACAAAAATCAATGCTGTCGCAGATATTTGTGGTGCCGCCAGAATACATGCCCCCGATTCTTGACTTTACGGTCTTGTCGTAGCCTTCATTGAAGTCTTTAATTACGTAAAAATTATTGCTGAAGGCACACATGCAGAAGTCACTCCTGTTGAAGACGGTATTGGCAACTTCAGAAAGGATTATGGTAAGCCGTGTAACCTCCGAGGCTTTAACGCTGCTGCTCACGTCGGTAAGGATTAGCCATTTTGTATCATAATCTTTCTCAATGTAGCGCTTGAAGAGGTGGCGATCATCATTTAGAAGTCGCTGGAGGAAATCATGTGCCAGATTTTGGCCAGACAAATAATTTTCATCCCAATCCTCAGCCTGTTTGATTGATTGGAATGCACAGGTCAAGCATTTGATTTGGTGTTGGATTTCAGCTTTGCATTGGTAATAAAAATCCAGATTTTCCAGTGGGAGCATTATGTCCAAGGGGTTCTTTGAAAAATGACCCTTAATGCGATCTTCACGCATTGTCTTCAAATTAAGTGGTCCTTGGCGCGTATCACTGCCAAAGATGTCGTCGATGAGCTTAGTTTCTACGGCGGTTGGCTCCAAGCTGATTCCATAGATTCGGGAAAACTCCTGCCTTACTTGGTCGATGAAATCGCTTTTTCCTTTCCCAGATATCCCTAAAGCCCGCAAGCCAGGGGTATTTGGTTCGGCATCCTCCACAGGCTTTGTGTGAGTTTCGTATTTTTGTTGGTTTTCCTCAATCACTTCATCCGAAATTGAATTTTGAATGAGGCTTAAACCTGCTTCCAGGTTATGCCCCTTCAGCTCAGAAGCGATGAGGCGGTGGATTTCCTCGGCGCAGGTGAGTAGATCCCTTTCAAAGAGGCATGCCCACTTTATTCCGTCAAGGAGAGCAATTACAGAAATTATTTTCTCCTTCTGGCTTTCTCTAAGCGACGACAAGTCACCCTTGGCTCTCCCAAAAGATGCATATTGCACCAAGGCTGTTGCAAATCGGAATTCTTCTGGAACGTCCTGCAGATTGTGGTGATGCAAAAAACTGTTTGAAAAATAGGTTGCAAAGTCCCTCTTGAGGCCAGGATAGCGGTTTAT
>JAJRAB010000103.1 GCA_028683025.1 Candidatus Methanomethylicus sp.
TGAGGAGTTAATTCATATTCTGCTTAAGGAATATGGAGGCAAAGTGAGACCATTTTTTGATCCTGGCTCTGATATAAGCGAAGGAATAATTCTAAGCCTAAATGGAGAACTATTATCATCATCTGATTTGAAAAGAAGAATTAAAGAAGGGTCAGAATTCATGGTGGGTTTACCACCATTTGGTGGATAAACTTCAAATATTGCGCGAGGAGTGGAATATTGACCAAAATAAGAACAGATGTGCTTGTTGTGGGAGGAGGTTTGGCAGGTCTTTGTGCAGCCATTTCATCATCATCTGACCAATCTGAAACCCTAATCGTGACCAAGACATTGGTGGGAGATGCCACAACAACATCCATGGCTGCAGGCGTTATATCGGCAGTTACAGCTTATGGTGATTCTGAGGACAGCGTCGAAAAGCACTTGAATGACACTCTAGCGGGAGGCGCCAATGTCAATGATAAAATGCTTGCCAGGGCTATGGTTTATGATGCATCTAAATATTTTGAAAGACTTTTAGAACTTGGAATAGAGTTTGAAGGAGAAACAATGCCACGGGTCAATTTCATACCTGGGCATTCTAAGCCAAGATCTTATGTAATTAAAGGCAAGGGTATTGGACTTCAACATATTCTACGTAATGCAGTTATGGCATTAGGAACAAAAGTAATGGAAAGGACCCTCATCACTTCTCTAGTGAAGGATGGTCAGAGGGTTGTAGGTGCCATAGGATACTCCTTAGAACACAACGAGATTGTGGAGATAAAAGCCAAATCCACAATTCTTGCTACGGGCGGTCCAGGTGAGTTATATTCACGGACATTGATGCCTACCGGTTCTACTGGCTATGGACCATCGCTTGGATTTAGGGCGGGAGCAGAGCTTGTAGATATGGAATTCGTCCAATTCTATCCAACTATGGTGTATGAGGAGGCACTACCTCGGTTATTCATTGATTATTCGCCACTTTTGAGGCAAGGCGGGGACATTCTTGATGAAGATGGTGTTTCAGTATTCAAAAAGGAAAATATTGATGAGCCTTATAAGCTGAAAAGAGACGCATTTTCATTATTGTTGGCAAAAGAGACTATCAAAGAAAATGGTCATGAGAAACGCATCTTTTTAGACTGCACTAGGATAAAGAAGGGCGAAATAGCATCAAATCCAATGCTTTCAAGCCATGTTGAAGATTTGCAATCAAAACGCGTGCCAATCCTTGAAAGAAAGATTGGAATTTCACCATATGCACACTTTTTCATGGGAGGGTTTAGGGCAGATGCAAACGGGGCAACAACATTGCTAGGGCTTTATGTTGCAGGCGAATCAATGGGAGGCCCGCATGGAGCAAATAGAATAGGTGGAAATGCGTTTGCGGCTGCCGTCAGTTTTGGGTTTAGATCGGGACTGGCAGCATCCTTGTACTCAAGCACGGTCGAAGATCCAACAGAAGATGCATTCGATGGTCCGCTGTGTACCGTGAAAAATGTATTAGGTGATTCTGGTCAAATCGAAGCATCATCCATCCGAAGGCATATTCAGGATATTATGTGGGAAAAAGTTGGCCTGATTAGGACACGAAAAGGGCTAGAGGATGCGATTATTAAACTAAATTCCATCAGGGAAAAGGCCCCCAGCTCAAAAAATCCTCTTGATAGGTTACTCATCCCAATGATGATTGACACAGCAGAAGCCGTGACACTTTCAGCAATGGTTCGGGAAGAGAGCAGAGGAGCACACTATCGGCTTGATTTTCCAATAGCTCTTCCTGAGTGGCAGAAGAGAGTAGTGCTTAAAATGAAAGAAAATGAATGCATAGTTGAATTTGTGCCTGTCTGAAACCTTGAAAAGGATCATGTTTTAACATCGGGCACAAAAGAAAAATTAGTTTTATTTTAAGAAATGATAGGAATGTCTAATAATAATAGAGATATATTGATTTTTTTAAAATAATTGGTAGAATATCTTAAATATTACTTTAGTTTTCTCTCCTCACTAACGGAGATGATACGTTTGGATATCACAACATTACTTCCAATAGTTGCAGGCATTATTGCGCTTGTATATGCTGGTTACTTGGCAATGAGTGTTATGAAAGAGGATGAAGGAACGCCTGAGATGAAAAATATTGCTAGGGCCATCAGAGAAGGCGCGCGTGCCTATTTGAATAGACAGTATAAAACGGTTCTCATATTTGTTGTCATAATCGCGATTGTGATAGTCTTTGCAATCAACTGGCAGTCAGCAGTAGGTTTTGTCGCCGGTGCTCTACTTTCTACAGTTGCGGGATATATTGGCATGAATATGACGACCCAAGGCAATGTAAGAACTACACAAAAAGCTCGGAGTGGTCTTCAGGCAGCCTTGTCGCTGGCGTTTAAGGGCGGGGCAGTTTCAGGCTTTTCAATTGTAGGTCTTGCGCTACTCGGTCTTAGCGCAATATATGTTGTTTTTGGCGATGTAAGGATGATGGTGGGTTTTGGTTTTGGTGCTTGCCTTGTTAGCCTATTTGCAAGAGTCGGGGGAGGAATCTATACAAAGGCAGCGGATGTAGGCGCAGATCTTGTTGGAAAGGTGGAAGCAGGCATACCCGAAGATGATCCAAGGAACCCTGCAGTCATTGCTGATAATGTAGGTGATGCCGTAGGAGATTGTGCTGGAATGGGCGCAGATCTATTTGAGACATATGTTGTCACAGCTCTAGCTGCCATGCTTCTTGCATCATCACAAATAGTCTTCGCAAAGTTTGGGCCCAATGGGATTATACTTCCATTGATAATCGGAGCAATGGCCATATTTGGTACAGTGATAGGCTCCTTCTTTGTTAGGCTTGGTAAGAGCAAGAATATCATGGGCGCGCTCTACAAAGGACTGATTGTTACGACCATAGTTTCGGCTGTTGCATTTTACCTAGTGGATTATTATCTGCTTAATGGGGATATCGGCATCTTTGTTTCCTCACTTGTTGGACTTTTCGTGATGGCAGGAATGGTGGTAATAACTGAATATTTCACAGCCTATAGCCACAGCCCAGTAAAGACAGTTGCAATAGCATCACAGACAGGTGCTGGAACCAACATTATTTCAGGCCTTGGTGTGGGATTGCGTAGTGCTTTCCCTCCTGTGATAGTCATTGTGATTGGCATTCTGGTAGCTTACTTCGTTTCAGGTGGCCAAACTTCACCAGAGCTCGGTGTCTTTGGGATAGCCATAGCAGCTGCGGCTATGCTTTCGACGACAGGCATCATTGTTTCCATCGATGCATTTGGACCAATTACCGATAACGCGGGCGGCATCGCTGAAATGGCAGGACTTCCCCAGGAGGTAAGAGATGTCACAGATCCGCTGGATGCCGTAGGAAACACAACCAAAGCGGTCACAAAAGGATACGCTATTGGCTCAGCGGCGTTAGCAGCACTTTCATTGTTTGCAGCATACAAAGATGAAATAGTTGTTAGGACAGGCAGTGCGTTTTTCCTTTCGCTTGAGGATCCCTTTGTCCTAGTTGGTCTTTTGCTTGGTGCAGCCATTCCATTTCTCTTTGCATCCTATCTCATGTCAGCTGTGGGAAGAGCCGCCTTCCAGATTGTTGAGGAAGTGAGGAGGCAATTCCGAGAGATTAAGGGAATCATGGAAGGTACTGCAAAGCCTGACTATGGAAAAGCAGTGGATATTGTCACTAAAGCAGCATTGAAGGAAATGGCAATTCCAGCACTAGTTGCCATCCTGTCTCCATTGGCGGTCGGATTTCTGCTTAATGAGAAGGCACTTGGCGGCATGTTGATGGGAGTGATTCTGTCAGGGCTATTGCTAGCGCTCCTAATGACTACAGGGGGAGCTGTCTGGGACAATGCTAAGAAGTATATAGAATTGGGGAACTTTGGAGGAAAGAAAAGCCCGGCTCATGCAGCAGCAGTTGTTGGGGATACCGTAGGAGATCCATTC
>JAJRAB010000078.1 GCA_028683025.1 Candidatus Methanomethylicus sp.
CGCCACAAAGATCATGTTCGATAGGCTCGGGCTGAAGATGGTTGAATGGTCATATGCTGACAGCGATAGAGCAATACATGATGCAGCAAAAGAATTTAATTTTCCTATCATAGTAAAACCAGTGATGACATCAAGCGGTCATGGGACTTCTATTGTGAAGGATAGGGCTGAATTGGATAAGTGCTACAATTTTTCCGTTGAACATGCCCGTGGGATAGGCAATGAAGTGATTGTTGAAAAGTATTTGCCGGAGCTGAAAACCCAAGGAACTGAAATTACCCAGATAGTTGTCAGGCACTTCAATGAAAAGGGAAAGATCACAGATTCATTCCTCCCGCCAATAGAACACAAGAGGCCCGGTGCGACTTATCACGAAAGCTGGTTACCTTCAACCATATCAACGAAGGCAGCTGCAAGATGCCGAGGGGGCGCAGTTAAGATAGCCGATTTTCTCGGCGGATTGGGCATATATGCTGTGGAGCAGTTTGTTCTTGGTGATGAAGTCTTTAATAATGAGGTTGCGAACCGCCCTCATGATACAGGGCTTGTGACGCGCTGGATGCTCAACATGGATGAAGGGGCAATACAGCTAACATCAACCTTGGGCCTTCAGTTAAACAGCTCTAATCTAGCCATCTCGAGGGAAAGGACCTTTGGAGTGGCGCATGTGGTTCTTGCACCGGAATCAATTCAAACGGAGAATAGGGCGGCAGGTTGGAACTGTAACAGGATAAACAGCTACATATCAGATAAAGGATTCGTTGCTGACTACTGGCATTTTGGTAAACCCAATGCCTATGGAGGCAGGAGGATGGGGCTAGCAGTGGCCTTTAATGAGAATCTCGACAAAGCCAGGCAGAATGCCGAAGCGGTCGCACATATTGCCGAGCAGAATATAATCTATGGAGAATGAATCAAAATGCCAAAAGTGGCAGTTATTATTGGATCAAAATCAGATGAGAAGATAGGTGAGGAAGCCGCCAATTTCCTGAAGGCATTTAATATCGATTGTGAAATGAGGGTTATATCAGCCCACAGGAACCCCCAAGCCTTGGATGAGTTTGTCACTGGGACTGACGCTGAGATGTTCATTGCTGTGGCTGGCTTAGCCGCAGCATTGCCGGGTGTCATTGCGTCAAAAACATGCAAGCCGGTTATCGGCGTTCCAAAAGAGGCAAAGCTTCTGGGATTGGACTCCCTTCTTTCAATAGTCCAGATGCCACCTGGTATTCCAGTTGCCACAGTAGGGATAGACAACTGGAAGAATGCAGCGATACTGGCAATTGAGATATTAGCAATGAAGTACCCCGATTTAATAGGAAAGCTCGAGGAGGAAAGGAGGAAAAATAGATGATAGTGAAGATTGAGGTAAAATTAAAGCCGGGTCATTTTGATCCTGAAGGAGATGTGACAGCAAAATCCCTAAGAGATCTGGGATTTAAAGTCGAGGAGGTAAAGGTTAGCAAAGTCTATACTTTGAATCTTTTGAGCGGAAATGCAGAAGAAGCAGTCAACCAAGCTAAGGACATGTGCAAAAAACTCCTGGCAAATCCAACCAAAGATAATTTTACTGTTGAGGTGCTCGGGCTTGAAAAAGCAGATAATAAAAAAAGTTAATGCCAGGATAAGCTTGCGGATGATAGATCTGAAGGCAGCCGATGATAGGGAATTGAAAGAGATTAGCAGTGTGATGGGGCTGGCACTTAGCTTGGATGAGATGAAAGCCCTGAAGGGACACTTCAGTACAATGCCAACGGATGTGGAGCTTCAGACATTCGGCCAAACCTGGTCCGAACATTGCATTCATAAGACTTTCAAAGGCGATATATCGACCGAAAAAGGCACAATAAAAAATATTTTCAAGAATTTTATTGCAAAGGCTACGAAAGAGATGAACAAACCTTGGTGCTTTTCCGTTTTTGAGGATAACGCAGGGCTTGTGGATTTTGATAAAGGTTATGTGATTGCAGCTAAAGTTGAGACCCATAATCACCCTTCAGCTGTGGAGCCTTTTGGGGGCGCGGCTACTGGGACTGGAGGAGTCATAAGGGATATTCTGGGTGTATGGGGGGAACCAATTGCATGCTCAGATGTCCTTTGCTTTGGGCCACTGGATACAGATTACAAGGACCTAATTGGAGGGGTGAAGCATCCCAAATACATTTACAAGGGAGTAATTGCAGGCATAGGGGCTTATGGCAATAATATGGGATTGCCTACAGTTAACGGCGCCATCCTCTTCGATAAAAGCTATACTGGCAACGTGGTCGTATATTGTGGCTGTTATGGAATGCTTCCCAAAGATCTTTATATTAACAAAACTCAGGAGGGAGATCTGGCAGTCCTGGCAGGAGGGAAGACAGGCAGGGATGGAATACACGGAGTCACCTTTGCTTCTGCGGATTTGTCTGAGGAAGCTGATGAACAGAGGTCAGCAGTTCAGATACCTAACCCCTTGGTGGAGGAGAGGTTGAGGAGGGCTACCCTTCGGTTAAGGGATTCGAGGTTATGTACTGGTATTACGGATCTGGGTGGAGGGGGCATCAGCTGTGCCACAGGCGAGATGGCCTACAGATCTGGGCTGGGCCTGGGTGTTAATTTGAGTGTCGTCCACCTAAAGGAAAAGGACCTCGCCCCATGGGAGATCTGGGTCTCTGAGTCCCAAGAAAGGATGCTATATTCGATTTCACCCGATCGCTTGGAGGATGCTATGGAGATATTCAAGGAGGAAGAGGTTGAAGCCTGCATATTGGGCAGGTTTAATAAAACTGGAAAATTGACAGTCATAATTCAAAATGTAATTGTGTGTGACTTGGATCTCAACTTCCTCTACAGCCCGCCTACAGTCATGAGATTTGCCTCACTAGTTGAAACTCAGATAAAGAAATGTGATCTACCGGAGCCCAATAACCTTGAGGATGAATTGTTGACCCTCCTGGCAGATCCTAACATCCGAAGCAGAGAAGGAGTAATAAGAACTTATGATCATGAAGTTCGTGCCTGCACAGCCATAAAGCCGCTTCAGGGTTCAGAAAGCGGACCAAACGATGCAGCTGTGCTTAAGCCTCTGAAGGATTCGTGGATGGGGATAGTAATCTCCTGTGGGATAAATCCATTCCTACAAGATCCCTACTGGATGGCAGCATCATCGATTGATGAGGCAGTGAGAAATAATGTGGCTGTCGGAGGAAGGCGGATCGCCATACTGGATAATTTTGTATGGGGCAATCCAGAGCATAAGGATAGGATGAGCAGCCTATTAAGGGCAGTCCAAGCTTGTTACGACTTTGCTGTAGCGTTGGATGTGCCTTTCATATCCGGAAAGGATAGCCTTTACAACGAATCCCCTCTTGGTCCTGTTAGGCCTACGCTCCTGATAACAGGCATTGGGATGATTCCAGACATAAGAAGGGCCATAACTGCCGAACTCCGGAGAGAGGGCAATCCCATCTTTCTCCTTGGAACAACCAAAGAAGAACTCTCAGGTTCAGCATATCTGAGATCGAAGAGTGCAGAAGGAGGAGATTGCCCCACAGTGGATGGCGTGCTTTCCAAGAGTACGATGGACGCCCTAACTTTGGCCATTGATAAGGGATTAGTTGCGTCATGCCATGATCTCTCAGACGGGGGTCTTGGAATAGCAGCTTCAGAAATGGTAATTAGCTCTAAGGTGGGGATGCATATCGATTTGACAAAAGTCCATTCCCAGACCCGAAGAAGCGACTTTGTGCTTTTTTCCGAGTCCAATAGTAGATTCCTGGTAGAAGTTGAAGAAAAGGGAGCTAAGGAGTTTGCAGGCATATTCAAAGGCCTACCTGCATGCATCATCGGGGAAACAACTAAGGAGAATGCACTTTCTTTCGAGGACCTCAAGGGAAAGAATTATGGAGTTAATGCCACTCAGCTGCGCTTAACTTGGAGGGGATATTGATATGAAACTTTGCGATGCAAAGGCTTGTGTCCTCAGGGTTGGAGGCACCAACTGCGACGCCGAGATAAAATGGGTACTTGAAGATCTTGGACTTTCAACAGATATCCTCCATATGAATCAGGCAATAAAGAAGGACCTTGCAGATTATCAGATGCTAGTCTTCCCAGGCGGCTTCTCTTATGGGGACTATGTAAGAGCAGGCGCTATCTGGAGCAGGGAAATACTTACAAAGCTGAAAAAAGATTTGGAAATTTTTATAGATGAGGGCAAATTGGTTTTAGGAATTTGCAATGGTTTTCAGGTGCTAGTGGAAATAGGTATTCTCCCAGGTGATGGTGAAAACGTAAGTGGAATCCCAACAGCAGTTCTTGCGAACAATATCTCTGCTAAATATGAATGTAGGTGGGTAAACCTCAAAGTTGAAAGTGATAGAATCCCATTCTTTGGCTTATTGAAGAAAGGACAAGCACTGCAGATTCCCATAGGCCATGGCGAGGGAAGATTCATACTTCAATCCGAAGATGCTTTGACAGAATTAATAAAAAACAATCAGGTCGTATTGCGCTACATATCTCCGGACTGTGCTGCAGCCGAAGGAAAATACCCAAATAATCCTAATGGTGCGGTTTATGACATTGCTGGAATCTGCAATAGGAAGGGGAATGTTATGGGAATGATGCCACACCCCGAAAGGGCATATTTCGGTTGGCAGCTTCCAAGCTGGGGAAAGGAACTGCCCAAATTCGGAGACGGCAAAGCAATCTTTGAGAGCGCTGTTAACTATATTAAAAAATATTGAAGCAGGCGCTTTTACTAGGAACCATAATTATTGGGAAAATAATGCGCTTTTTTACTGCACAGTCTCCCTTATGACTTGGCCTAGTTTTTTAATGCCTTCTTCAATCTGCTCAACAGTAGGGTAGCTGTAGTTTATGCGCATAGTATTCTTTCCACCACCATTAGGATAGAATGGAGAGCCCGGCACATAGGCAACATCATTCTTTACAGCGCGAATAAGCATCTCTTTTGTATCGATGCCTTCGGGCAGAGTAACCCAGAAGAACATGCCGCCATTTGGTCTTGTCCATTTAGCTTCCTTGGGGAAGTATTTTTCTAATGCCGAGAACATCACTTCTCGCTTAGCCTTGTAAGCCAGTTTGAGGCGGGCAATATAGCTATTCAGATAGCCTCTTTCCATGAATTCATACGCAATATGCTGGGAAAGTGTGCAGGTACACAAATCCAGCGACTGTTTTATGACTGCCATTTTGTTTAGGAGTTCAACTGGAGCTGCAATCCAGCCAAGCCTGAGTCCCGGCGCAAGTATCTTTGAGAAAGTGCTGGTATAGATTGTGCGATCCCCATTAAAGGACCTTATAAAGGGCGGGTTTGCGCTATCAGTGAGGTAACCATAGGGATCGTCCTCAACAATCAGAAAGTCGTGCTCCTCGGCAAGTTCAACTATTTCCTTTCGCCGTTCAGTTGTCATAGTTAAACCAGTGGGATTCTGGCATGTGGGGATTGTGTATAGGAATTTTATTTTTTTACCTTCTCGCTTCATTCCTCCCAGCTTTTTCCTTAGGGCCTCGGTGTTTAGACCTCCATCATCCATGGGTGCAAGGATCATCTCAGGATGCAGAGGACTGAATGCGCTTAGGGCAGCAAGATAGGTGGGCTCTTCAAGGATGATTTGGTCACCAGAATCGAGGAAAGTCCTTGCAAAAAGGTCAAGGGCTTGCTGAGAGCCGGTCGTAACCATCACTTCTTCCTT
>JAJRAB010000097.1 GCA_028683025.1 Candidatus Methanomethylicus sp.
TTTCCCGATGAACTCCATTCCTTGCAATATCCGGCCCCCGGTGACCCGGTTTTGGCGAAAAGGGTCATGTCGCTGCTCCACGCCCAGGGTATACCGGCTGAAAAGGATATGTCCCGCGGCTACGATCATGGGGCCTGGGTTCCGCTCATGCTGATGTACCCGAAAGCCGATATCCCGGTAATCCAGCTGTCGGTGCAGCCGCACGAGGGACCAGAGCATCATCTGGCCATAGGTAAAGCGCTGCATGCCTTACGGGATGAGGAAGTGCTGATAATGGCCAGCGGGTCAGCTACCCATAACCTTCTTGATTTCTTTGGACGAAAGCTTGATGCGGAGCCGTTGCCGTATGCGCAGGAATATGTCGATTGGCTGAAATATGCGGTTGTCGAAGGGCGAACCGATGAGTTGCTTGACTACGCACACTGCGGCCCCCATGCAGCTAGGAACCATCCTACGCCAGAACACTTCCTGCCCTTGTTTGTGCCACTTGGATCAGGAGGCGCTGGTAAGGTCCTGCATGATGCCTGCACGTACGGAGTAATTTCGATGGCTGCATTTCTCTGGCAATGAGCGGTTCTGGCCTCTGTTTCTGGCTCGTGAACAGTAGAAGAAAAGAGCAGTCAGCGTGGAGACCAATGTAGCATCTATAGCGGGACGCATCATAATGCCAAATTGGTTGGGGCAGGTGGGTTTGTTGCATTCGTATGATCCATATGAGTGTGAAGTACAGTTAAGTGACCTTCCCCCTCGAAGTTTGACCAGTTTGTAGGGGGAAGGTCAATAAGTACCAATACAGAAAGGCCACCCTGACTAAGGTGGCCCCTTAAATAAGCTCTAGAAGAACTTGCTTCCCTCCTTTGTTATTTCTTTGCTGTTACCGTTTTAGCCTTTGTCTCAGAAACAGCACCTTTTATCATGCCAATTAGCATCATGATTGCAGGTATGCACTGGACCACAACCACCAAAGCACAGAAACCAAGAAAGAGCAGAACAAGTGGGCCACTTACGAAAACTTTGTTAGTTGCACCTGCTGATGCAAGAGCTGCACTACTGGTTAAGAGGCTGAGGACCGCGGTGTTGAATATTGTTGATAAGGTTTTCATGGCTGTTCTCCTTTCGATATTTTATTTTTTCTAAAGACAGACGATTCTGTTTCTTGTTTCGATGGCTATTAATTTGTTTCAGATTTCACTTCTTTTTTTGCAGTGATTCCTTTTAGCAAGCCAGTCATTAGCATGATAGCAGGCACTAACTGTCCGACCACTATCAAGGCAAAGAAGCCAAGGAAGATCCAGACAAAAATACCACTGCCTTCTCCACTTGCTTCGGAGGCTGCAAATGCAGTTGCCGGTGCGATGCTTCCAATTATCGTAGCTAGTGCTTTCATGACATCCTCCTTTTATTTCTTGCTCTGTAAAATATTTGCTTTTGTTAATAGCTTTGCATTGCTGATGCCAAGACGTATTGTTAAACGTAATAATGTTGTAACTAGCTGTAATATCTAGCTTTACGCGCATGATGCATGGAGAGGTGTTTCTATCTTCAGGTAAATAATCTGGTCTGCTGTATGAATAAATAATACTAATAAAAATGCGGCATTAGTTATTTAGTCTGTTATTACGCTGAATTAGGGGCTCATACACAATAATCAGGTGTGTATGAAACTCATATACCCGTGATTATTAAGGTGCAGATTGTAATAAGGCCAGGAGCAAAGATCCTGGAAGATATATGTTTCACGTTGGAGGTAAGGCGAGCCGGATCGGACCCTGAAGAGGGTATACAGTTAGGTGGATAAAAAAAGCCCACCTAATAATTGGTGGGCTTTTCATCTGCTTGCATGGTCGAGCAATTTTGTTGTCTCTTATCTGAATACTACATTGAGTGATAGGGGAAGCGTTGGAACTGCAACTGCAACCCTTGGTTGGTCGTATCTGTACTCGGGGCTATAAGTTACATACCTGGCTGGCAATACCCTGATTTCTCTGTAACCTTGGCGATATTCTACATGTCTAGGTCTCCATTCTCGTTCGTTCCTGCAATCATGTTTTCTATGCGAGTCATGCTTCCAATGTTTCCCAGAGTGGCGATCATTATCATACTCCCCTCTATGTCCACGATAATCGTCAGCAAAAGCAGATGCAGCACAAAGTAGTATGGCAATTGTTAAGATAACTCTTTTCATATCGAAGTCTCCTTGTATTGATTTGGACTATGGATATGAATTAGCATCCTGTGTGCCAACACTGAAACTAGCTGTTATAACTATACTATTAAATTTGCAAGATCAAGCCAACCGGGATATCTGCCTGAATTAGAGCGTGGATATCTCATTTGCGGCAGAGTTCATGGTAGGAGCTCATTATTGCAAATAGATATGATTTAAATGATCTGCGCCGGCTTTTACCATTGCTTCCCATTTGCTCCCACCTTTAAATGTTCCCATAAATCTAACATGATTTACCGAACCGTTTTCGGAGATCAGGTCACTCTTAAAATGATTGACTTAATTGCTATAAAAGAATATTTCTTGAAAACATATACCTAGATAATAGCAAACTCACAGTAATGTGGGGACGCAAAGCTACGAGTCCATAAAAGCGGATAGTCGAGTTGCCTAAGGGAAGTAAGTGATAAGAAATTATTCCCGCTCATAGTGCAGCTTGCACTTGTGCGGGTTTTTTTGTTTTGCGGTGAAAACGAGTCTGTGTACCTATTATTCAAGTATTTTGATAGTCGGGGGTAGTGTATGGCTAGGAGATGTTTATGAAAAAGGTGTTGTTAGCCAGCGAATCTGAAGGGTTTCTGGATAGAAATACTGAACTGCTTTTACAGAGAGGAATCCAAATCTTCACCGTGACAAGTGGTGAAGCAGCTCTCAAGCTTTATACCGAAAATCATTTAGACCTGATAGTTGTCGACTACAGACTAGATGACATTTTAGGCTGTGCTCTTTGTTCTCAGCTAAGCAGTACCAAGCATTTAAGGCAAACACCAACTGTTCTCATCACAAGGAATACTTCTAATGATATGGACATGGCGACCAATAGTGGCGCAGGAACAATACTACTAAAGCCTGTAGACCCGAACAAGCTTCTCGAAGTCATCACTGGTACTATTGATTTGCAGGCTATCAGGTGTAAACGAGTTGCACTTAATGTTCCTGTAGTATGCAAGAAACCGGAGTTGGAAATCCCCTGTTTAGCACACAATATCAGCAATTCGGGAATCCTCATTGAAACCGATCAGCTTGCTGCCGGAACCCGAATCAAATGCGAATTTACACTACCTGATTCAATGCACGTTGATGTGGAAGGGGAAGTTGTTCGTATTGCAACTTCACCTGAAGGGAAACAACTTTGTGGTGTTAAGTTTATTCAAACTCCCTTGCCTTCTCTCCGGACAATTATGAACTATGTTGTATCTGTTGCGAACTCAGCTCCTGATTCAATAATTCCACACTATCCAAGTCAACACTGTATGTGTTCATAAACAAGAGAAGCAGATAATTTTTTTGCTCCATTTTATGGGGAATCCTAATGTCAGTAATCAAAAAACTACTTGAGAAACAAACTAATCCGAGAAGTTCAACTCGAATTGCAATCTTTTATGGCCCTTATCAAAAAAAGATTCTCACTGATTATTCAGTCAACATGAGCACTGGTGGTATCTTCATCGAAACAGACATGATACTGCCGGAAGGCACGGAATTAACTGTAAAGTTTAAGCTCCCTCATACCGATAATCTTATTGTCGTCAAGGCTAAGGTGGCATGGATAAACAGTCCACTGGAATTAAAAGAGTCAACTAAATCACCTGGAATGGGCTTACAGTTTCTCGATCTGTCCATAAAGGACATGCACTATATCCAAACGTATTTAGATGCAGACAAGCTTAAACC
>JAJRAB010000012.1 GCA_028683025.1 Candidatus Methanomethylicus sp.
CAGCTCTTGGCAAGGTCTGTCGCATCATAAAAGTACGTCCTATCCCTAAGAGTTCTGGTAACAAGCTGTAACCTCAAAAGCAGGGAAAGGTGAGACTCAACGGTGCTGCGAGCTTTTTTCACATATTCGGCTATTTCATCACCGCTCATTGATTTTTTTGTCAACCCTTCAAGGATGGCATAGCGGGTCTTTTCTGCCAACGCATCCATTATCTCGCGACCATCATCGCCCATATCAATCGTAACTAGAAGAAATAAACCCCTTTAAGAACTCTTTCGTAGGAATTCGGCCAGATTCGACTTTTCTGCTCATACCGAATCGGTGCCGGTCTTAAAATTGTTTAAATTTGCTCCCGTTCGGTGAATTAACGAGGGGCGGCCAATGGCTAAGCAAAGATCGATACTCAAATGGGCACTTGCTGTCGGTTTAGTGCTTATTGCGCCATGGATGCTATTTGTCTTTGCCGCAGCCTACATCTGGAAAACCGGCATTTTAGCGAAAGCATACAGACATCTGGTAAAAGAGTTACACAAAGCTGAGTTCAATGACAGGATATTCAGGTGGAGGGTTGCCCGATGCAAAGGATTGGCCGAAAAGAGGCTCAATTCCACATACTATGCGGTCTCTGACGATGCACCATTTGTGGTGTTAAAAGCTGGAATTGGATTCAAATGCATCACGACCTTCAAGTTCAAAGATACTTCGGGTTCTCCAGAAGATAGCAGGCGGGCTCTTGGGGAGGCCATAAAAGTGCTTCAGAACAGCCAGTGCCAAGCCGTCATCACTCTTGCCATTTCAGGTGAAAAGGACTTGAATAGAATCCAGGTCATAACCCGCGGGAGCCCTTTCAACAATAGCATGTGCAACTCCAAAGGCATTGCTTCTATGGATCTGATGAAAATCATAGCCAAGATGATGGAGGGGGAAGCCCCAACAATGAGGGTAAAGATCTGCTATGGAAGGGAGATCCTGGAGTCAATAGATTTGGAGGGTTGCTGATGCGAGATGTCCTGCTGGATACGATTTTTAGCGTGTTCGATGGTAATGGCCGATTGGATCTCATTACCACTGAAAGCAACCCCGAGCGATTTGACACCCAGTCAAGCCTTGTTTTGGAAAAAAAAGATCTGATGAGGAGCTGCATTACCGGATCAGATTCTAGTAGGACGGTAACAGCAATGGAGCTCATTCTAAGAGCCAACGAGGCTGGTGAAACCTGTGCTGTCATCGACCTAAGGGGATCCTTTGCGCCACTAATCGACTATATCCCTTCATTGCGCATCTATCGAGTTGGAAAACATGCGGCAGTCAACCCACTATTGCCGACAGAAGTAAAAGAAGAGTTTGCAAAAGCGATCGCAGCAGCTATAAGGGAACTTTATGAGCTTTCGCGCGATGAGATGGTCTATTTTGAGAAGGCGCTCATCGCTGCCTATTCCATGGGAATTGAACAGCCTACGGCGGAGGACTTGAGAGACAGGTTACTTGAAATAGAATCCAATTCGCAACCGAAGGAAAGCTTCAAAATAGAATCTTTGCGCAATGTGCTTTGGGAAATGAGTACCGGCCCCATGGGCGGGATACTTGCCTGCAGGAAGAAGTTCCAGCCAAAGTTTCCGGCTATATTTGATATCTCCCCCATCGGGTCTGCAAAGGGGAGGATATTGATTGCCTATTATCTGATCCTTAAACTAGCTGAATGGGAACCCACAACAGTCGTGATTGACCAAGCTGATTGGGTACTGGGCAATCGCAAGCAGTATGAGTATGCAGCCATCATGGAGGAGAGCCTAGGAAGGCTCACCGAAAAAGGCACCTGCCTCCAGTTTATTTCTTCCAACCAATGCTCACTTCCCATTTGGCTATCCAACAGATTCACTTCCAGAATATTCTGCAACCCTCTGGGGGAGAAGGAACTGGCCTTGATCGAGAAAACGTACCTATTGGAATATGAGCAGAAAAAAAGGATACGCCACCTGAGAAATGGATCGGCATTGCTTTGCATTCCTGAATATGACGCTCCCCGCCTGCTCTGCCTAAGGCATTCGGTTTTCAGGAAGGTTCCTGATGTTGAAATATCTGAGCATATGGCTGTCCAGGGGGAGTTAGAAGAGATGCCAAAGGCAGAATCCCGAAATGCCACGCTCCTTGAAAAAATTTTTACGGATAGGGGATCCATGGTTTATGCCATAGAATTGCTGAAACTAGTAAATGGCGGCAGAGTTCCAGTGGATGCAGCCACAAAGCACAAGGACAAAGTTGTACGACGGGTCGTAAAGAACCTCAAGCGCTATTTTTTGATAGTGGAATACACCGACAATGGCGGCTCTTGCTGGTATCGGCTCACCAAAGCGGGGGAGAGAGCTTTAGCAGAAATAGATTTTGAAAATGATGATGATGATGATGATGATGATACAATTGAAAAAAAAGAGGAGACATCATAATATGAGAGTGAAACATGTATCAGAAAATAGAATTTATTGGACCTTGGGAAGGGCTAATAGCCCTGAAAAGGAAGAGGTGCTTGGAATCGAGATGACTGTTGAAGGCGGCCTTCAAGTCCATAGGATCATCTTCGCCAGGGGTAAATTCGGCCACGAGAGGGTCATATTTGAAGAAACCTATCAAATAGAAGAGTTTTTTGATATTTTAAAGAATGAGGCTGAACTCCTATCGGGTTTGAAAACGGAATATTCACCAAGGAACCCCATTAAAACCATTGAGAGGGAGGGGGAAATGTAATGGGATCTGAGGAAGAGGAAAAATCGGAATTAGAACCCAACTGCTGTGAAGAAACCGAGCTAGAGGATTTGACGGGGGTCGGATCTGCCACTGCCGAAAAATTGAGAAGGGCGGGCATAACTTCGGTCAAGGAGCTGGCAGGCTTCTCCCGGAGGGAACTGGAGAGTATCAGCGAGCTCTCAGAAGGAAAGGCCGAGGAGGCGGCCAAACAAGCCAGGAATGCAGTATTCCCTCGGGTGCTCTCGGCCAGGGAGTATCTCGATAGGAGAAAGAATTTGCCGAAGCTCACCTCTGGGTCGAAGAATTTGGATAGCCTGCTCTCTGGCGGGCTGGAGCCCGGAATTACTGAATTAATAGGCGCCTATGGAACAGGCAAGACCCAGATATGCCTTCAGCTTTGCCTTACGGTCC
>JAJRAB010000036.1 GCA_028683025.1 Candidatus Methanomethylicus sp.
GCAGTTGTTGAAAGAAATTCAATCAAAAACAACAGAAAATAAAACTAGCAACGGATCTGTGGTTATTTACTCTGCTTCGAAAGGTCAGCTTGCTTCTGATGGCCCTCCCGGCGGAAATTCACCCTTTATGAAGGCATTCCTTGGCGCTCTTGATGACCCGAATGAAGAGCTAAGCGACGTTTTCCGGTACATTCGCAGAAAAATGGAGTTGGAGCAGAGCATAAAGCAAACACCAATTATTGAGGATTCTCGGAGCGTAACATTCTACTTCAACAGGCCTGATCAGGACCCTAAAAATGGAATTCTCAGAATTTTGGTGTACGACTCATGTCGAGACAATCCTTTTCGAATCAGGCGCCCAAGTTGACAGCGGGAACCCAGCCATGCCAAGGCACAATCCGACGGTCGCCGCAACTCAGCTTGTTTGTAATCTCTTTCGATCCATAATACTCGAGTTAAATGTATCTCCTCTACTGGAACTTCGTGGGTGAAGTCCGAATTTCGTCGGCACACATTTCACTCCTTTTTCCATTCTTTTTCCAAAGCCCTTTCCATTATTTTCACCCAGGGCAGCTCACTCCCTACAAGTAAGCAAACTTTCAACACGGGGCAACCCTGACCCTGACAAGGCCTCTCACGAAAGGGACTTCAGCCCTGACGCGAATACATTTGACAATTTGAGAAGCCGGAATTCTATTTTTCTTCTTAGCATAAAATCCACAATCCCACCCTCGTGGGATAGCAGAATTTTAGCCTAATAACAGAAACAAGATTGCTGCTTTCTGATTTTCTGCCTTCCGCCATCCCGCACTTTTTTGTGGCCGTTTGTGGGGGGGAGGGGTGAAGAACTTCCTGAATATTGTAGTTGACGAGTTTTGATAAACATGTAAGATTACAATTAATATTCTTTAACAATATGAGAAACAGCCGGTGTCCGCAGAAGCTTCCTATTACTTGTATTCACAGAAAGATGCGTGCAAAGTAATATGGCACTCTGCCTAGTCATCATGCCATTCCGAGATGAGCTTGAATCGCATTTCAAGCTTATTGAGCAGTGTGGCAGCAACCTTGGTCTGGACGTTAAACGTGTTGACACCTACGAGTATTCGGGAAACATACTCCAGGCCATATGGAAGGCGCTATTCCATGCTGATTTAATTGTCGCAGACTTGAGTTACGCAAACCCGAATGTAGTGTACGAAATCGCGGTCGCGCAATGCCTTGGCAAGAAAGTTCTGCTTCTGACCAACGACATAAATACCATCCCGTTCGATCTTCGCAGTTATCGAGTTGAGCTAATTGATGCGGATGTAGCGGGGCAAGCTGATCGACTTCGCCAGGCAATGCGCTTGCTCTTGGATGCTTCCTATGTCGTAGGTCCGCTCGGAAAGGCTATAATATACGGGCAGAACCTTTTCCTCCGGCGTGTTGCAGCTTTTGTCTCTGATTCACTTCCCTTAGTGGCAGTATTATTAGTAGCGCCGCTGTTCATCCGCTATCTTTCAGAACCAAATACTCCTATCACGTGGGCTGAACTTACAAATCTGTCGGGACAATACATATTTATAGTCATTATCTGTTACTTCTTTATTTACGTGCCCCTGAGCACCTGGAAGCTCGGAGGTACACTGGGCCAGCGGATGCTCGACCTCAAGGTGGTAACCATGGATGGCGACAATCTCCCGTTCTGGAAATCCCTGGGACGCTCAATAGTCGCCGGCGTGTTTACTTTATTCACTTGGGGAACCGGCTTCTTTTGGTCCCTGAGAGGTCCAACATTTCGAGCATTTCACGATATCGCCTCGCAGACCATGGTGGTCAGACGCCAGACGTCCATCACGTGGAGTAAGCGTGCTTATAAAGCTTCCAAATCTTCTACTCTTTAAAATCTTGGCGACAATCTTTAGCCGCATATTCAGTGGTTCGTGCAGAATCGCCGATAAATGTCGTTCAGGTATACTTGCTTTGTGCCACCGCGCCCAGATCAGCAACGTTTCTCTCTTTCTTCGATCCGTAATACTCAGCTTAAATCAATCCCCATTACTGAAGCTTTTGTAGTTCGCATTTTGTCTGTATGCATTAGCTCTGTCCCCACCCAAAGCCCTCTCCATCCTCGCCACCGCATCCCTCTTCTGATCTGGCATCAAGTGGGCATAACGAAGGGTCATCTCCAAACTCTTATGCCCCAGAAGCTCCTTGATGGTCAGCAGGGCTTCCCCCTGCAGGGCAAGCCATGAAGCAAAAGTGTGCCGAAGGGAATGGAAAGTGATCTTATATCGCCTGTCCTGAATGCCCTCATTGAAGCCCAGCCTTTCAACAACTCGGGCAAAGGAATCGGAAACCTCCATCACCCTGCCCCCCTTGCTTGACTTGAAGACATAATCCATGGGCTTCCCATTGGCCCTTCCCCTGAGAATCGCCTTGACCCCTTCCGTCATGAAGGCCTTGCGGCTTTGCTTATTCTTGGAATCCGGAATATCGATGATGCAATTTTTCAAGTCGATATCATAAACCTTCATGTTGAATATTTCCCCCGCACGCATTCCGGTATGCAAGCTAATAAGAGCCATATCATGCACTTGAAGGGAAACCTTCTCTAACTCTTCGAGAAGCTTTCTTGCCTCATCATAGGACAGGAAGCGGATTCTTCCATTCTGGGCATTGGGGATCTTGACCCCCTTGATGGGATTCTCGCCTTCATAGAGGCCCCAGAGCTTTGCTTTGTTTATTATTTGCCGAAACAGCTTCAGGCAATGCTCGATGGAGCCAAGGGAAAGCCCTTGCCTTCGAAGCTCGCCCTTCATCTTCTCCAGAGCCAAGGCTGAAATTTCATCTATCCGCAGATGATTGAATCGGGGGGCAAGATGCTTATGATAGCGGCTGATATCATCTCTCGCACCCCCGGCCTTATTCTCCCTTGCCCATTGGATATAAGCCTCGGCAAGCTCCTTGAATAAGGGGGCCTTCTTTGGGCCTGACAATATTTTGACATTCTGGCCTTGTCGAATGGCCTTCATTCTTTCGGCCCGGACGGCCTGCGCTCCTTCCAAGGAAAAGCCTTCAGATTTCCAGCCTACCT
>JAJRAB010000088.1 GCA_028683025.1 Candidatus Methanomethylicus sp.
GGTCTTTCCAAAGCTCTGTTGTTCTTTGACTCTGGCTATGTGATCGAGTCAAGCCATGTTGCAGATCTTTCTGTGCTTAGAGGCCTAGGGAGCAAATTGGGTCCCAATGGTCTGACATACTTAGTAGGTGGTCTTTCCCTTTCCTTAATTCCTGGAACTCTCGGTTTCACAACCTTTAGGGAATTCACTTCTGAGCACATGTTATTTGCAATAACCGTTGTTGTCTTTTGTGCAGCTGCCCTTATCCTGTTCACGACACTCTACTCTTTCAGGTGCTTTGTATCCAACAAGCCTAATGTAAAAATTACTGACATAAACCAGCATCATAGGAGTTTGGCTTTGCTAAAAATCCCGGGCATTGTGATAGCGATATGCATCTTGGTGCTTGGAGTCATCATGACTTTAGGGGCAACAAACATTGCTTTCCAGGCTCAATATGCCCAGATTGAGGAATGGTTCCAGATAGCTGCATTTTCAATTGTCCGCCCATGGTTGGTAGGTGTTCCGTAATGACATCTGAAGCAAAAATCCAGAAAAATTTAGGAAAACCGATACCTGTCCCTGGCACTGAGGAGAAGGTTTCCGACCTAGTTATTGTCCATGACCCGAATAAATGCACGGGCTGCGGGCAATGCATGATAGGCTGTGCCTACAAGCACTACAAGACCTTTGATAGGAAGTTCGGTTTGCTTTATGTAAACGAATCTCCTGACAGGAAAGGATTCTATGTGAATGCGAACTGCCAGCACTGTGTTTATCCAATGTGCTTGGCTTCGTGTCCGAAGGAAGCCATCTTCAAAGATGAGCAGAGCATTGTGAGAATTTCACCAATGCTATGCGTCGGATGTGGTACTTGCAACCAGGCATGTCCGATAGCCATACCGCGCCTTGACGAGGAACGAAAAATCTATGTCAAGTGTGATTTTTGTGATGGCGAATATCCTATGTGCTTCCAGATGTGCAGCCCAGGTGCTCTGCAACTGCTGCCACGCAAGGAAGCATTTGAATTGGTGAAGAAGTTGAGAGGTGGTAAGTAATGTCCCAAGAACAGCCGATTAAAGCATGGACAAAACTGCTTGAAGCCGGAAGAAAAATTACGACCCATCAGCAGGTGGATGAAAATAAATTTTATCCATTGCGAAGGGTTTTCAGGCCTGCAGCTCCTGACATTGCTAAGGCTTCAATGAAGAGAGACTTTGAGCAAGGGCTGGTTTATTACGTGGGCGATGATGTCGAGAACGACCGCGCAATGTGCGGCCTCGATAGGCTTCCACCAACGGCCCGCAGCTTCAAGGATGCCATCGACAAGAAGAGGATAATACTTGAGGACGCAGGTGTCTTTGAAAAGACAACCTACGACAAGAAGAAAGGTACGTTTGAATATTGATTGGTGGTTAGAAAATGACAACTGCCCAAACTAAAAACAAGACTGACGACCAGACGAAATATGGCTATTTCTTGGGGTGTGTCATGCCCGCCAAGATGCCATGGGCCGAGAAGGCAACAATGCTGGTTTCCAAGCATCTCGGACTAGATTTTGGCTATATGAAGGAAACGCTTTGTTGTGTGAGGCCGGGTGTATGGAAAGCCGTTAATCCCGATTGGTGGCTCAGTATTACGGCTCAGAACCTTGCAAATGCTGAAAAACAAGGAATTGTGATGGTTGACACTTGCAACGGATGCTATGTATCTCACTATGAAGCTATCCAAGAATTACACGAAGAACCAGAAAAAATGAAGATGGTAAACGAGCATCTAGTAAAAGCAGGAATGGATCCACTCAAAGGAACCGTCAGGGTTAGGCACTATCTGGAACTTCTCTATGAAGATGTAGGCATGAAAAAGATAAAAGCCAATGTCGTGAACCCGCTTACAGGCATTAAAATCATGAGGCATGTAGGATGCCATGCAAGAAAGAGGGGCGACATACTGCCAAATTACTTCGATGAGATCCTGAAAGCAACTGGTGTTGAGATAATAGATACTCCCTATGATAAGACATGTTGCGGTCTGTTGCTCTACTTCTCGGACTCCAACCAATCAATCTTGGACAGGATTGGAAAGAAGATGCTGACCGCCAAAGAGCTTAATGTGGATGCATATGCTATCATCTGCTCGGGTTGCTATGACCAGTTTGACAGAGCTGTGAAGGTATACAAAGATGAGAAAGGTATCGCCTTTGATACACCAATCGTCCACTTCTCAGAGTTGCTCGCACTGGCTTTTGGTTACAAACCGGAAGATTTTGGAATGATGTATTGCAGGCCAATTCCAACAACCAAACTTATTGATAAGCTAAAGACGCTCAAGGAGGGTAAACAATGAAATACTCAGCCGATGCAGGTTTAGTCGATTATGTAAGGCAAGAGCTAGTGCCTGAAGGATTGGACTTTAATGCACTGCGGGAAAATAGGATTGCTGTCAAAATTAATGCTGCAGACGCAGTAACAATCGCGGATAGATTTGTGAATAAATATAAAGCACGCCTGATCCACGAAACAGCAGTTGACTTGGAAGGCTCAGGCTTCGAAATGGTTTACATATATGATTTTTCGATGCTAAAAGAGCGACTGGTTGTAGTCCTTGAGGCCAAGATACCCAAGGAAAATCCAAGCATAGCTTCCATAGCCAATATTACCTGGTCTGCAAGCTGGGCAGAGAGGGAGATCCACGACCTACTTGGCATTAACCCGATAGGCACACCTGATCCAAGAAAACAATTCTTACCCTACGAGTGGCCTAATGCAACGGAGAGCGGAACTGCTCCTGCACAGCCGGAAAAGGGCGAGAAGGGAGTAAAGGACATGTGGATACCCTTGGGAATAGCCCCAAAGGATTCATACGCAACCTTGATTCCTATTGGTCCTTACCACCCCGGAGTCATTGAAGGCCAAACAGTATATGTCAAGGTTGAAGGGGAAACTGTGGTTTCAGCTGATATAAAAACTGGCTATCACCACAGAGGAATTCAGAAACTGATTGAGCGAAGGGGTTACCACAAGGGCGTTTTTGCAGCTGAAAGAGTATGTGGTATCTGCAGCCCTCACCACGGCTTGACATATGTTACTGCCTGCGAGAATCTTTATGAAGCTGAAATCCCTGACCGAGCGCTATACATAAGGTCGCTGCTGCTCGAGCTTAACCGAATTCACAGCCATCTTCTCTGGATCGGAGTAGTTGCTGATGTAATAGGCTGGAAGACGGGCTTCCACTTGACTTGGGGTCTTAGGGAGAGGGTTATGGACATCATAGAAGCCATCACTGGAAACCGTGTAAACTATGGGATCTGGAGGATTGGTGGTGTCAGCCGCGATGTCTCCCAAGAATTGGCTGAGAAAGCGCTAAAGACTGTGGTTCCATTGAAAGCCGAGATGGCGGCATTACTGCCGCTTGTGGCAGCACACTCTGTGGTCCAATCAAGGCTGATCAATGTTGGCCCACTGAGCCAAGCTGAAGCATTTGATGGAGGCGCTGTTGGCCCTGTTGCAAGGGCAAGCAACTGGAAGATTGACGTAAGGGCAGACAATTCTCCTCATGCCATGTATGACCCCAAGAAGATCAATTGGCAAGTAATTACCGATGATCACAATGATACTTTTGGAAGGACTTTGGTCCGGGTCAAGGAACTGTTGGTCTCATCTGATATCGTAGCGCAATGCCTTGAATACCTTGTCAAGAATGCTGGTGAGGTCATAAACGAGCCAAAGATGATCCCTGTCAATTCTGAAGGCATAGGGCTGAATGAGGCTCCAAGGGGCGAACTGGTTCACTATGTAAGGGCCAGCGAATACAACAACAACCTGCCCCAAGCTTATCGAATACGAACCCCGAGCTACCGCAATAATGCAGTCATTCCAAAGATGCTGGTTGGGGCAAACCTGGCGGATGTACCAGTTGTAATGGGCAGCACAGACCAATGCCTGGCTTGCACCGATAGGGTTGAGATCATAAACGAGAAGGATGGGTCTGTGAGTTCAATGACTTGGGACCAGCTATTAGCCATGAGCAGGAGAGCAAAGGTGATTAGATAATGGATCCTCTTTTCACAATAATATCTATAATTTTGATACTGCCAATAAGCCTTGTATTGGGCGTGCTGTATTCGTTCCTGATAAGAAAGCTTAATGCGCGCTTCCAATGGCGTGTTGGGCCTATCATCAGGATGTACAGCGATTTGAGCCCAGTGATAGGATCGACTAGAATCTGGCAACCTCTCTATGATATACTTAAACTCATGGGTAAGGATACAGTGATTCCTGGCAGCGCCCACAAGAAGCTCTTCGTCTATTCACCATATATGTCTCTAATCTTCAGCATACTTGCCATCTTCTTCATACCCTTCCCAGGAATGCCGTTGCTTTCGGAGATACCGTACAGCCTCATAATAGCTTCCTATCTTATCATTGCTTCCATAATGTTTACCATATTGGGACCTGTTGCAAGCGGGTCTCCATGGGGAGCAATAGGTGCCAGGAGAGAGGCGGAACTATTTCTTGTGGCAGAGCTAGGCTTTGTCGTCAGCCTCTTTTCAGTTGCCATTGCAAAGAACTCCCTTTCAATCTGGACTCTGGCAAGCAATATGGAAAGCCTCCCGGCCATTCTTTTAACACTTGTTGCGGGTACTACAATGTTTGTTGCCATGCTTGGCAAACTACACATTAAACCATTCGATATGCCCGAAGCTGAATGCGAAATCGTTGCAGGGCCATACACCGAATATTCTGGAAAGCTTCTAGGAACTTATTTCCTTTCTAAAGTATTCATACTCTATGCCATGGTTTCGCTGTTCATAGCCATTTTCTTGCCGCCGTTTTCATCAGGTTTTATATGGTTGCCATTATACGCCGTTGCTGCAGTATTGTTGATCTTCCTTCTGGCAGTCGTCCAGGTATTAAACCCGAGATACCTCATACGCAAGGCATTGTTGTGGTATCTGAAGATAGTCGTACCATTGGCAATTCTAAGCCTAATAGTTGCGTTTGCTTTTGTACTTGGGTGGATGGTGGTCTAAAGTGTCTGCACACATTAAAATATTGAGACAAGTTCTTTCAAAATACAGCTCACCGATGACTTTGAATTACCCATCAGGTGTGAATCCGGACAAAAAATACAGCCAAATCCCTGAAGGGTTAAGGGGATTTATCGAAAGGGATAAGGAAAAATGCATAGGCTGCAGAGCATGCTATATGGTCTGTTCAGGAAGGGCTACAAAGTACTTTGACGTTGGAGATAAAAGGACAATTCAGGTCTTCCACTTCAGATGCACTTACTGTGCCCACTGCGAAGAGGGCTGCCCAGAAGAGGCAATCAAGATGACTAAGAACTTCGAACTGACAGTTACCGACCGCAATGATCCCAAAGCCTACGTAAACACCGAATTAGACATGTTGACCTGCAAGAATTGCGGCAAAGTCTTCACGCCTGTTAAGTTGGAGAAGAGGGCTTTCGAGAGACTCAGCGATAAGATCAATCCCAGAGTCAAGGATGTAGTGATTGCCGACTTCAAGAAGGGTGAAGGCTACTGCATGGACTGCAGAAGATCCCGTGGTGTGATGATGGATGCACATACAAAGAAACATGTTTGGTTGGAGGTTGTCTAAATGGGCATAATAAACAGAGCGAGGATTTATTCGCCCTGGCTTTACCATATGCACTGCGGAGGCTGCAACGGCTGCGATATAGAGACACTCGCGGCCCTAGCCCCAAGGTTTGACGCCGAGCGATTTGGTATACAGCTTGTAGCTTCCCCAAGGCATGCGGACATATTGGTCACAACTGGATGCGTACCTAAGCAGTTTATTCCAATGGTAAAACGAGTATATGAACAAGTGCCAGATCCTAAAGTAGTGGTGGCAGTCGGCGGGTGCGCCTGCGGAGGTAGCCTCTTCTATGACGAAGATCCCGAGAACTATGCAATCCTGGGGTCTGCAGACCTGCTGATACCTGTGGATGTCTATGTTCCAGGTTGCGCTCCAAAGCCAGAACAAATCATCAACGGAATCGTTCAGGGCATCTTGAAACTTGCTGAGAAGGGCGCTAAGAAAGACGCCAAACAATAAGGCCTGAGGGGTAACCCCCCAGATTTCTTTTTTTGTGGAACAAGTGATAGTCCCGATCAATGGGATCATCATGATCTTAACCAATTATAACCAGATATTTATCCAAGACTGCATTCAAGGGATGCAGCAGTATTTGGATAACGGCGAAGTTAGCGTTATTGTAACCTCTCCTCCCTATAATCTTGGAATTAACTATGGCAAATATGACGACACCATTTCCAGAAACCAGTACCTCGATTGGATTGAACAGGTAATGCAGGAGTGCAGGAGGGTCCTGAGCGAAAACGGTTCCCTATTCCTAAATCTGGGCTATTCTTCAAGGGATTTGTGGGTTGCTTGGGAGGTTGCCTTCCGGCTGAGGAAAATGTTTGTATTGCAAAATGTCATCCACTGGATAAAATCTATAGCAATCCCCAGATCAGATGTGGGCAATTACCCAAATATCCTCGGGGATATAGCTGTCGGGCACTTCAAGCCAGTCAACAGCGACCGGTATTTGAACAGGTGCCACGAGTATATATTCCATTTCACAAAAAAAGGCTCGGTTGATCTGAATAAGCTTTCTGTAGGCGTCCCCTACCAAGACAAGACCAATGTGACTCGTTGGAAGAAGGGGAAAGGTGATGTCAGAGACCGAGGCGATACCTGGTTCATACCCTATGAGACCATATGGTCAAGCGAGGAACAGAGACCGCACCCCTCTTCATTCCCACCAGCTCTCCCCGCCATGTGCATAAAACTTCATGGGATTGAAAGAACATCTCTGGTTCTGGACCCATTCATGGGCATAGGAAATACTGCCATCGCCTGCCTGCGTTTGGGCATCGCTTATTTGGGGTTTGAAATTGATGAAACCTACGCTGCAGTTGCCAGGCAGAGAATATCCCAGGAGATGGAAGCTTCCAAGGAAAAAAAAACTCAGCATGATTGCTAAAACCTTAATATGAGATACACAAAAGGTGTTAAATGGTGCTAATAGATGAATGAAGAAGCCTCATCTTCCCCGCGAACTTTTCGCATAGACGCCGATGTCATGCGCGGACTAGAGGAAGAAGCAAAAAAACAGGGTGCTACCGTGAATGGCCTCACCTGCCGCATCTTGAGGAAGTATATTAAAATTGGGACCAAGTTGGAGCAGTTTGGTATAATCGGGCTTCCAAAAAACGATTTGATAGAGCTTATCAACGCTGTGGATGAAAATACCCTGATAAGGTTAGCATCTTCCATGGGAAGCTCAATAGCAAAGGAAATAGTGTTGCAGCTTTACGGGGACCTGACGGTGCCCACTTTCAAGCTCTTCCTGTCAATGTTCATCTGCGGCTATGCAAATTGGGCTTCATATTTTGAGGATGAGCAAGATGGGATACTCGAGATCCGTATTGGCCACAGCCTAGGGGAAAGGTGGTCAGCATTCCTTAGGAATTACATAGAAGCTGCCTGTGTTGCCATAACCAGTCAGCAACCAGAATTCAGGTATGTGTCAAGCTACAGCATCATATTCCACATTGTAGCAAACAAATAACCTGCTTCAAAGAAATACTGTTATACAGTCTTTATACACGATGAACTCTTTGGCCGAATGCTGTAAGCCTTGACTGTCCTGCTCTCTATGTCAAGATCCTTGGGGTGGGCAGGGACCAGCCGGCAAGTATTCTGGAGAAAATAAACAAAATCTGGATCAATGAATATATCTTGCCCTTTTTCTGTAAACCTAAGCCTATATGTGGCATCCTTTTCTTTGCTTGAACCATGGTATATCAAATAGGCATTTTGTCCATCTATTTCATCGGCTTGAACTTTCAAATCTTTAAACTCATTAGAACTTTTTTCATCAACAGCAACATTCTCAAGATGATAGGCACCAAG
>JAJRAB010000057.1 GCA_028683025.1 Candidatus Methanomethylicus sp.
AGTAGAGTAATTCCTAGATCCAGCAGTCTCATATGATCCAAATCTAATCATAATAAAAAATTATAATAACAAAACAAAAAAAGTTCTATAGTATTGAATGCTCCTATAATAGTAAACATCAATAAATGCTATCTGGTGGATGTGGATTCGAGATTTATCAAATACATTATCCGATAAGCCAAAGAACGCATTTTATGTTTTCGACAATTTGATTTGCGTTCTTGATAAAAGCTAATTTGCTGCCACGAAAATGCTAGCACTATTGAGCTGAATTGTACCAAGAAATCCTATATGGGGAGCGAGGATTCTCGCTATAAAAGGATTAAGCCTGCCTAAGGTCGAAATCTCGCTCAATTCTCGGTGTAATTCCTTCTTTGTTTACTTTCAGGAGTTCTGCAATGATCTTCCCACTCTTTCTGCCTCGCAGCCCCATGTTGAAGCTCGGTCTCTATCTCGCTCGCTGGCATCGGTGACAACCCTGTGACGAGCGAGTGACAACCCAATTCGCTATCCTGTGACGGCAGTGACGGTAGTGACGACATTTTTCTGTCTTTGTCTTTTGGGGGTACGCTCCCTCTATCCTCTCCATCTCTTCCTTCTTCTTTTTTTTGTTTCAAGCCTAAAGATAGATTGGGTTGTCACACCTGTCATTGCCGTCACCCGTGACTGTTTTTGGGTTGTCACTGGATCGTCACGGTTGTCACGAAACTTGTCACCAAACTTGTCCATCCTCCAAATGCAGACATTTCGATATTTGTTGTTGCGGGAAAACTCCACACCAACACCAACTTTTCGCAATTGTGGAGCAAAGCGTTTCAGCTTGGTCTTAACGCCATTGGCACTTTTCGGCCACCCTAGAGGTATGCGGCGCTCATCAATTCCTTCTCTATCATTAAGTGTTTTCCAGAGATTGGTCGGAGTAAGATCAGTCCTTCCTGTATCGTCTGCTAGCTTGATCACAGCAGCGGCAAATGGATCGCATTCCAATAGATCGACCATTGTCGTTTCGGCTGCCTGCTTATAAACACTTATGAACTTGCCTTCCTCCCATGGCAGCGCAGGTTCGCAAGCTACTACCCAATTAACAAAGTCGGCCATCCTGGGAAGATTTGAGACGGCCACATTTTTTTCTCTTTTCAATCCCATTGCTGTTGCGTCCAGTATTATCCCCAGGATAAATGGACACAATTGCCCAATCTTCGTTTCAAGATTCCTCTCACTGATCCTCTTTTCATCTGATATGCGAGGCAAGTCGATCACTATGGACCTATCTAACAAGTCTCCCCTGGTTGCTATTGGATCAATCCCATTCAGGATGACAGGTCTCTTTGCCGCCAGGAAAGCTTCCTCGTCGTCTGTATACAATTTTCGACCAGCCAATCCCCCACCTGTACTCAGGGCACAAAAGGCATCTGAGAGTTCGGATGGCAGGCCCGATAAATTATCATAAGCTATAATCCGTTCCTCTTGGGCTGCTATTATCAGATCCCTTTCATTTTGAGGTAGTCTACGCAGACTCATCAAGCTTGGATCAACCACTCCCTTCAAAATTTTGCAGATAATTGACTTTCCCGAACCCTGTTCACCATTTATGACCAAATGGGCATAAGGACCATTGGGCCAATACGCTTGGATTAGCCAGGCAATAGTTAGTATCCGATCCCTATCATCGACAAGGTTACATAATTCACGCAAATCGTCCCAAGAGCCTCCTTGTTTCGGTATTGGCAAAGGTTTGAGAGTTTTTGGTCGCCTGAACTTCACAGGAGGGTATGAAATGAAGCGCCAACCTTGTGCAGATATTTCTACCGTCATCCAATCTGGATTTCCCAGGTCGACATAGACCTTATCTTCATAATGAGCCAGGCGAACAAAAGCAGGGTACTCAGGACCTTCATGAATAGCAAATCCTTCCAATAAATTCAATGCATCTTCCACAGCCTGCCTCCCTGGTGCCTTACCATTAATTTCATACCCCAGCTTGGCCAGCCAACCCTTGCTATTGCTTGATCTCAGAGGATGGTTCTCTCGATGGCTATCCCTTTCGAATGTAATGTAAGCTTTTTTATCTTCGGAATGCCAAAGTTCGGCACCACTTTCAATGATTCGTTTTACAATCAATGTGGCCATGGACTCTTTGGCGTTCAATGTGGATATTGTTGCAGGTAATAAGATGCCCGCTGAAGCTAGCTGTTTCTTGTACTTCTGTAACCTGCTGAATGCCACCTTTAGCTCTCGGTCGCTGATATCCTGTCCTTCAGTGATTCTGGCGGCAAGATCTTTGCAAAACTCGCTATCGTATTGATTGAAACCCATGCTATCCTTCGCAAGTGCCCCGTCACATGATTCAGAAATTGTTGTTAGGGCCAATTTTACAGTCTCTCGCCAGTTTTCCAACTCCGGTATTTCTCTTGGGTCACTTCTTGCCTTCTTCCAAGCCTGATTTGATGGTATGTCAATCTCGTTAGGGTCCAGGCCGATACTCACAGCTGCTTTAGTCAGTTCTTCAGTTACTTGGGGTTCATCGAGCAGGCCGGCTCCTACAAGCTGACCAAGCGAAAAAGCCGATCTGTTGAGCTGATTGTTACGATCTCCTTCACCTGTAGTAGAAAGAATCTCTATTTCTTTTTGCAGAGCAGCTTTGGCATATTGTCGGACTCTGTAATTGTCGTCATCAACATGTTTCGCTAGGACATGTTTTTTGTCAATTGACTTAGGTTTTTTTGAAAAAGTTATCCCAATCCTTTGAAGCTCCGAGAGCAGCCACTTAAGTGAGATCTCAGCAGGTGGAAAGTTTCCAAGCATCTTATATTCCACTCGCTGACCCTCCACTTTCTTCCAACTTGGAGGTATTACTTGATAT
>JAJRAB010000050.1 GCA_028683025.1 Candidatus Methanomethylicus sp.
CAAAAAGGGCAACTGCATCTATCTTGGAGAAAGGGAGTGCTCGATCCAGAGGCGCCATCAGAAACTGATAGAGGAAGCCCCATCCCCTGTCATGTATTTGGATCCGAGCCTCAGGAAAAGAATGGGCGAGACCGCCATCAAGGTTGCGAAGGTGGCTGGCTATGAAAATGCAGGAACCTGCGAGTTCCTATATTCGGATACGCTGAAGGATTTCTGGTTCCTTGAGGTAAACAGCCGGCTCCAGGTGGAGCATCCTGTGACGGAACTGGTTACTGGTATTGATATTGTCAAGGAACAGTATCTCATTGCCTCTGGAGAAAACCTCTCCTACAGGCAGGAGGACATTAAGGTGAATGGACATGCTATCGAATGCCGGATAAACGCCGAGGATCCGCTAAACAACTTCGTGCCTTCCATAGGGCTGATCACCAACTACATCGAACCGGGAGGTCCAGGCATTAGGGTAGATGGCGGCGTCTATGCCGGTTATACTATTCCTCCATTCTACGACTCGCTGGCTGTGAAGCTGCTGACCTGGGGGAGGAACCGGCCTGAGGCCATCGCAAGGATGAAGAGGGCTTTGGATGAATTCGTGATCGAGGGCATCCAGACCGTAATCCCATTCCACAAGATCATGATGAATGACGAGGAATTCATAAATGGGCACCTCACGACCGAGTTCATTCAGGACAGGAACATACTCGAGCAGGTTAAGGGGCAGGTGGATGCCGATGCAGCCTGGCGGAAAAGCAAGGAGAATGTCCTGGCAAAGATGGCTGCCAAGAAGGAAGAATCAGTGGCTACCCCCGCCTCTGCCATTACGGACCGAAAGACCGTAGCCCTTGCTGCAGCCATAGCCTCGTACATAAACAGCAAGCCCCAAAGGGGGCCTGTTAACAGCGGATGGGTTGTTTCAGGGAGAGTAAAATCCGCGAGGTAATCTGGTGGAATGTGTGATGTCCAAATCCAATAAATTTCAGCTAAGCATTGGCAATGTCCAGTACAGCGTTGATGTTAGCGAGAAAGCCTACGGCCTTTATGATGTGAAGGTCAACGATGAGGTTTTCAAGATAAGCATTGCTGACCTGATGTCTCCATCCCTTCAGTCCGCTGCTGGCGCGGCAGGCGTCGCAGGAACTCCTGGGGCTGTGGCTCCATCGGGAGGGAATATAAACGCTGCCATGCCCGGTACAGTGATGACTGTTAAGGTGAAACTGGGTGACGAAGTAAAGGTAGGCGACGTAGTCCTGACGTTGGAAACCATGAAGATGGAGAACCCAATAAAGTCTAACAGGGCAGGAAAAGTGAAGGAGGTCAAGGTAGCCCCCGGCAAGTTCGTAAATGTAGGGGACACCTTGCTGGTAATTGAATAAGAAAAGATGGAAGTGATAGAAATGGGATTCCAATCATTACCTGATAAATTCAAAGAAGTCCAGGACCTTAGGGAAAAGGCCAAGATGGGCGGAGGCTCCGAAGCCATAGAAAAGCAGCACAAAGGAGGGAAGCTGACTGCAAGGGAACGCATCGAGAAGCTCCTCGACTCGGGGAGCTTTGTCGAAGTGGATCAATTCGTTGTCCACCGCTGCTATGATTTTGAAATGGACAAGAAGAAGGTGCTTGGCGATGCCGTAGTGACTGGCTATGGGACAATTGGTGGAAGAACAGTCTTTATCTATTCCCAGGATTTCACCTTCATTGGTGGGTCGCTCAGTGAAATGCAGGCCAAGAAAATCACGAAGATCCAGGATATGGCCCTAAAAGCTGGTGCCCCCTGCATAGGGCTGAATGACTCGGGCGGGGCTAGGATCCAGGAGGGAATAAATTCCTTGGCGGGCTATGGTGAAATTTTCTACCGCAACGTTATGGCTTCTGGAGTGATACCCCAGATAATTGCCATTATGGGACCTTGCGCAGGGGGAGCTGTCTACTCGCCAGCCCTGGCTGACTTCATTTTCATGGTGAGGAAGACCAGCTATATGTTCATAACAGGCCCAAAGGTGGTCAAAGCAGCCATTGGCGAGGATGTCACTTTCGAGACGCTTGGTGGAGCCGACTCTCATGCTAAAATGAGCGGAGTAGCCCATTTGGCAACTGATAACGATGAGGACTGCCTGAAACAGATAAAGATCCTCCTTAGCTATCTTCCTTCCAACAATATGGACGATCCTCCAATAATGGAATGCGCGGATCCACCTGACAGGGCTGACGAGGAACTGAATGAAGTTGTGCCCGCTGATCCCAAGAAACCCTACGATGTCCATGAAATAATAAGCCACATATTCGACCGAGGCTCTTTCTTTGAAGTGCAAGCCCAGTTCGCACCCAATGCCGTTGTAGGTTTTGCACGGCTCAATGGCAGGAGTATCGGCATAATCGCCAATCAGCCCATGGTCTATGCTGGTTGTTTAGACATCGACTCTTCGGATAAAATTGGGAGGTTTGTTAGAACCTGTGATGCCTTTAACATACCGATTATTACCTTTGTGGATGTCCCGGGTTACCTGCCAGGGACGAAACAGGAGCACGGCGGAGTAATCCGGCATGGTGCAAAAGTAATCTATGCCTACTCGGAAGCTACAGTTCCTAAGCTTACCGTCATAATGCGCAAGAGCTATGGAGGAGGCTATATCGCCATGTGCAGTCGGCATCTAGGCGCTGATGCGGTCTACGCTTGGCCAACAGCCGAGATTGCCGTAATGGGTCCTGATGGAGCTGTTGAGATAATCCATAGGAATGAACTCATGAAGGCAAAGACGCCCGAAGAAACAAAGGAGATCACAAATAAACTTGTATCCGACTACAAAAACAAGTTTGCAAATCCTTACATAGCGGCCAATATGGGTTATATCGATGCAGTTGTGCTCCCCAAGGAGAGCCGAGCGCTTCTGATAAAGACCTTGGAAGCAATGATAACCAAGAGGGATCTCCAATCAAGGCCGCCCAAGAGGCATGGCAACATACCAGCTTAAACTCACATCATTTTTTTCATTTTCTTTTTCTTTTCTACTGGCATCTCTATCCGCAATTGTTATCTAGTTGTGGACACCCGCTCAATCATAGGTGAATTTTTCGATGAAGAAACCGCTTGAAGGCATCCGCGTTATTAGTGCAACAGGCGCTCTTTTTGGCCCATACTGTGCCATGCTGCTGGGAAACATGGGCGCTGAGGTCATTAAAATCGAGAAGCCAGGGACCGGTGACATGAACCGGGAATGGGGTCCATTCTTCCCGGGTGTCGAAAGTCCCAACAGCAGTGCCTATTATGCTGGACTGCACAGGGGGCAGAAGAGCGTTGCAATTAATTTGAAAAGCCCCAAAGCTAGGGAAATCCTGAAGGAATTAGTTAGGGAGAGCGATGTCT
>JAJRAB010000105.1 GCA_028683025.1 Candidatus Methanomethylicus sp.
CCAGTCATATTATGGTGGAAAAGATGTTAAATATTGATCCCAAACCAACGGCTTTAAGCCAGAGCGACATAGGGATATCCATGTCGATCATCCCCGCCTTTGAGCTTGGCTGGTGGAATGCCTGGATTCTCATGTCCTGTGCGATGCTTCCTGACCTACTGATCTACGCGCTGTCAGGGCGGCTGGTCAACAAGGACGCCCTCAATAAGGGCGCGGCCAATGTCCCAATGCCCAACAGGTCGGAAAGGATAGCTTCAACTATCGCTTCCCTTCTGCCTTTTGCCGCCATCTTCTACAGCATCTTCCTGCCGCTTGCAGCAGACCCATCCTGGCTCCTTACCGGGATTGGCACCTATCTGCTGGGGATGATCATCCGCACCGCTGCCATTTTCGATTTCCTCAGGACCGATGTAGACAAGCCAGTCACCAAAGGGACTTACCGCTTTTCGAGGAACCCCCAGTACCTTGGCATGTTCCTTGTCTTGGCTGGTGTGGGCATCGCAGGTTCTTCCTGGCTCTTAATTTTAGTGGCTTTGGCTTTCCTAGCCCTATTGAATGCGAGCATAGTCGCTGAAGAACGCTACTGCCTCCAAAGGTATGGGGAAGCCTATAGGGAATACATGGACAGTACCCACCGGTGGTTTGGGCTTCCAAAGGAGGAAAGCTCGCGGGTGGGCTTGACCACAAATTTTGTAGCTGGGGAATACATAACCAAGCTTATAGGTGCTCCAATGTAGGCCTCCTCAAGGGAATGGGTCGCAGGAGCTTCATGCATTGATGATAGTATAATGATATGTAATAGCTATGACATAGTGAATGCATGCCTTCAAGAAATGCTTTAGTCTTTATCGGCATTTCCGTCATTATCCTTGTATCCTGCGCTGCCATCTACGCCTATTGGCAGCTTTCGGCGAATGCCGCCATGCCAGCAGAATCCGGGGAGACCCTCTTCCAGGTGGCGATGTTCAATGTGTTTTCCATGGGCAACTTCGACGGCTTTTTTACGTTTGGGGAACTGGCCAAGCATGGCGACTTTGGCATAGGTACCTTTGATGGCTTGGACGGTGAGATGGTTGCCCTGAATGGGGTCTTTTATCAGGTCCCCTATAGCGGCCAGGTCCTGACGGCCAACTACAGCATGAAGACACCCTATGCGACGGTTACTTTCTTCGAACCTGATCAGACGATCCATATTGCAGGCCCGGTGAATTATGCCGAACTGCAAATGCGCATCGATGAATCCCTCCCCTCCGATAGCGCGATCTATGCCGTCAAGGTGAGTGGCACCTTCGGATATGCTAAGACCCGGAGTGTCCCCGCGCAGACTGAGCCGTACCCGACGCTCGCGGAGGTCGTAAAGAACCAGTCCACCTTTACATTTGCCAATATCTCGGCCACTGCCGTTGGCTTCTGGTTCCCCCGCAGCATGGAGGGAGTGGACTATGTGGGCTTCCACCTCCACCTGGTCACGGATGACCACCTAGGGGGTGGACACCTGCTGGAATGCATTGTTAGCAACGTCACCGTAGAGCTTGACCAAACCAATAGGTATACGCTAGTTCTGCCCTAGGCATTGCATAAGGCAGTGTCTAAAAAATTAAAAAAGTGGAAAGGAGTTCAAATAAAATTTTTTGATCAATTCATTTTGTAGTATGACAGGCGCCTATCTGTAAGAAGTTGAGTTAACTGCCTAGGCTTTCCCACCTGAATGCTTTGATTCCGCCAATTATGCCTAAAATGAAACCTATTACGAATCCTCCCCCAGTGATTACGCTGGGTATCGAGAACAATGCTATCCATATCCCCAATGCTTTCCTTTTTTCGGGTTTAATCAGTAGCATTATTGCTCCTAGCAACACCAGAACACCGCATATCAGTCCGATGGCTGCAATAGTTGCAAATGGAACCGTTGCATTATTGTCTGATCCTGGAAGTATGGGAAAAATCCAAGGAAAATAAGCCCCTGCGACTCCCACTGCCACAGCGTTGCATACTATCAAGATCCCTGCCATCAGAGACAGGGTAAGGGCTCTTTTTTCTATTCGACTCATATTCTTTCACCCTCGAGCCTTTTTTGCCAGTTCTTTGGCCCAGTTTCGAATCTCATCCCAATCCCTCAAATCATAGGCATCAGGCGCACTCTCTTTGAATCCATGCTTTTGCAGCAGTGGCTTGAAGGCAACTTCCATGCCTTTGCGCGTTAGGAACCCCATTCTGTTGAAGTCGATTATGCCCCCAAAGAAGCCCAAAGATACAGGCTTGAGACCATATTTCATCACTCGGTCATCCAAGCCTATCTTGCGCATTTTGGCCACTTCCTCTATGTTTCCTTCTTTTGCATAAATTGGTCCCACGGAGGAGACAAACAAAGCCAGCTTCTTGTTCTCGAGATCCTTCCTGAATTTCTTCAGGAAATCCTCCGATTCGTTGATCCATCTGCCGCAAGCTACCCCGCTTCCGACAACGACCAAATCGTATTCTGCTACGTCTTTGATTTTTTCTTCCTGCGCATTGACGACTTTTACGTCGAAGTTTTCTTCTAGAAGTATCTTTGCAATCTCTTCCGAAGTGCCCTTTGTTGCGCCATAGCGAGTGCCGTAACAAATCAATGCTTTCAAATAGACACCGAACCATTATTGGATGTAGTAGGATAAGAAATTTTCTAAGCATATGGGAAGGCGATTTTGGCAGATCAACTGATAATAATTATTAAGACTGAGAAAATGGTCAGTTATGGAAAAGGGAAAAGAGGGCATCTTAACGATCTGAAAACAAAGGATTTCATGGATCTGCTAAATGAACTGGTTGTTGATTGTTGAAATTCTTAGGATAAAACACGACAACAAGCAGATTATTGAGTCCTCAGAATCATGCCTGCTTTTGGAATATTAAAGGGTATTTCAGAATTGATTTTCAATTAATTATTATGCCAAGCCCCAATGATGATGAGCCAGCGTGTTTCATGTAGCCACAGGTCAGTTATTCCTTATTGGGGTCTTGGGGGCTAAAAAACAGAATTGTTTTTGTAAAAAAAGATTAAAATAAAACCAAAAAAAAATTTGTAATTAATTACAATGTAAACATCGAGCATATTAGTATTTTATTTATTATAATGTTGGGTGCAAAAAATGACATTTGAAAAATTTAAGCAAGATATGAAGGATGCCGCTGAGAAGACAGAGGATGGAGCCAAGGACTTGAGCGGGAAGATACAGGATGGAGCCAAGGACTTGAGCGGGAAGATACAGGATGGAGCCAAGGACTTGAGCGGGAAGATACAGGATGGAGCCAAGGACTTG